>JAYUQE010000322.1:0-29054 GCA_043756905.1 Burkholderiales bacterium
CATCGAGATGGCGATCTGGGCGGCGGTCGGTGGCCGCGCGACGTTGATCGGCCCGATCGTCGGCGCCTTCTTCGTCAACGGTGCGAAGAGTTGGTTCACGGTCGCGTTCCCGGAGTTCTGGCTGTACTTCCTGGGGGCGCTGTTCATCGCGGTGACGCTGTTCCTGCCGCACGGTCTCATCAGCCTGCTGCGGAGGAAGTCGTGACTCCCGAGCTGATGGAAGCCGGCGCCGCCGCGCGCGCAGCGCACGCCGACAAGGCGGCCCTGGCGCCCAGCCGCTTCGTTGCTGCCGAGCCCTACTTCGGCCAGGGTGTGGCGCTCTACGTCGAGGACATCACGGTCAGCTTCGACGGCTTCAAGGCCCTGAACGCGCTGAGCCTGCAAGTCAACGTGGGCGAACTGCGCTGCATCATCGGCCCCAATGGCGCGGGCAAGACGACGATGATGGACTGCATCACCGGCAAGACCCGGCCCGACGCCGGCCGCGCCTTCTTCGGCTCGACCATCGACCTGCTGCGCCTGAGCGAAAGCGAAATCGCGCAGGTGGGCATCGGCCGCAAGTTCCAGAAGCCCACGGTGTTTGAAGACTTGAGCGTCTTCGACAACCTTGAACTCGCGCTCAAGGGCGACCGGCGCGTTCGCGCCGCGCTGTTTGCGCGCTTGAGTGCGGTGCAGCGCGAGCGCATCGGCGAGGTGCTGCACACCATTCATTTGCTGCCCGAGGCGCAGCGCGCGGCCGGGTTGCTGTCGCACGGGCAGAAGCAGTGGCTGGAAATCGGCATGCTGCTGATGCAAGACCCCAAGCTGCTGCTGCTGGACGAACCCGTGGCCGGCATGACCGATGAAGAAACCGAGCGCACCGCCGACTTGTTTCTATCGTTAGAAGGCAAGCACTCACTGGTGGTGGTGGAGCACGACATGCACTTCGTGGGCCTGCTCACCCAAGGCCGGCGCACCGTGACGGTGCTGCATGAAGGTCGCGTGTTGGCCGAAGGGCTGCTGGCGCAGGTGCAGGCAAATGAGCAGGTGGTTGAGGTCTACCTTGGCCGCTGAATGCTTTCCAGTTACATGAAATGTTAGTTGTCAAAGACCTGAACCAGTATTACGGCGGCGGCTCGCACATCCTGCGCGGGTTGAGCTTCGAAGCCCGCGCCGGTGAGGTGACGGTGGTGCTGGGCCGCAACGGCGTGGGCAAGTCCAGCTTGTTGAAAAGCCTGATGGGCGTGGTGGCGGTGAAGACCGGCCAGGTGCTGCTGCAGGGTGCCGACTTGACCAAGCTGAGCCCCTTCGAGCGCGTGCGCGCCGGGCTGGGGTATGTGCCGCAGGGCCGCGAAATCTTCTCGCGCCTGAGCGTGGAAGACAACCTGCGCATGGGCCTGGCCTCGCGCCCGGGCACGGCCGGCATTCCCGAAGAGTTGTTCGAGATGTTCCCCGTGTTGCGGCAAATGCGTTCGCGCCGCGGGGGTGACTTGTCCGGCGGCCAGCAGCAGCAGTTGGCGATCGCGCGCGCGTTGGCCTCGCAGCCCAAGGTGTTGCTGCTGGACGAGCCCACCGAAGGCATCCAGCCCAGCATCATCAAGGACATCGGCCGCGTCATCCGCCGCCTGGCGCAGACCCAGGCCATGGCCATCGTGCTGGTCGAGCAGTACTACGACTTTGCTGCCGAGCTGGCCGACCAGTATTTGGTGATGGAGCGCGGTGAGTTCGTCGCCCGCGGGCGCGGCGCCGACATGGCCGGAGATGGGGTGCGGGCACGGATGTCGATTTGAGCCAGCGCCGGGGCCACGTCAAGACCAGCGCGTCAACGCAAGTCCACAAGTCTTTACCCGGCGTTAACAGCGCATCCGGCAAGCCGGGTCAACACGGCCTGGCTGCCAGCGTTGACCGGGCTGCGGCGCTTCGCCGTGAAGGAGACTGGCTTGAAAACACTCACGCGTGCCATTGTTCTGCTGGTCTTGGGCGCCACCCTGGCGGGCTGCATCGTGCTGCCGTTCCATGGCGGGCGCGGCGGGCATCACCAACGCGGCGGCGGCCGCTGATAGTCGCCGGCAGCACTCGGCGTCGCCTGCGCGGCGGTCGGCAGCACGGCACGGCGCGGGCTGAGGCCCATTGCTACAGCCCACTACTACAGCCCATTACTACGGCCCATGACCGCGACCCATCACCACGGGCCGCACATCGGCGCGCGCCGGCATGGCCGGGCCCCGTGTGGGCCCAGAATGGCAAGCCATGCGAGATGCCATTCGTCAACTGGCCGCGAGCCTGGTGTGTGCCTTGGCGGCGGGCTGCCCACCCGCCGCAGGCCAGGTCGAACCCGCCCTGCAAGCCGTGCCACTGTTGGCCGGCGAACACCTGGCGCTCGACGGGCGGCTGGATCACCCGGCCTGGCAGCGTGCGCCGGTATTCAACCAGTTCGTTGAGAAGCTCCCGGTCACCGGCGCGGCGCCGCCACAGCGCACGCAGGTGCAGGTGCTGTTCGACGAGCGCGCCATTTACGTCGGCGTCCGGGCGTTCGACTCCGCGCCGCAGCACGTGCGCGCGCCGCTGGTGCGGCACGACCAGGTTAACCGTACACAAGACTTTGTGGTGGTTTACATCGACGCCATCGGCAGCCGGCACTCAGCACAGTTCTTTCGCATCAACGCCGCCGGCAGCCTGGGCGACGGCATCCACACGGCGACCGACGACAGCGAGGACTTCGCACCCGACTTCGACTGGGACGGCGCGGTGGCGCATAACGCGCAGGGCTGGACAGCGGTGCTGCGCCTGCCCTTCGCCAGCCTGCGCTTCGCCCAGGGCGACCAGAGCCGCTGGCGCATCATGGTGGCGCGCCGCCTGCCGCGCGAGAACTTCCACCTGGCCACGTCGGTGCTCATCCCGCGCGAGGCCGCCAGCTTCATCGCCAACCTGCAACCCCTGCAGGGGCTGACGCTGCCCGAGCAACACGGCTTCCTGACGCTGCGCCCCAGCCTGACCGTGCGCGCTGCGCAGGAGCGCGCCGCCGACGGCACGCGCCGCAACGCGCACGCGCTGGATGCCAGCCTGGACGTGAAGTGGCGCCCGCGCGCCGAGCTGGTGCTCGATGCCACCTTGAACCCGGACTTTTCACAAGTGGCGCTCGACGTGCCGCAACTGGCCGGCAACACGCGGTTTGCGTTGTCGATCGCCGAGAAGCGGCCGTTTTTCTTTGAATCCGCAGACCTGCTACGCACGCCCACCGAGGCCTTCTACACGCGCAGCTTCACCGAGCCCCGCGCCGGCTTACGCGCCACTTGGCGCGGCACCAATCTGGCCGGCAGTGCCTTTGCGGTGAGCGACAAGGGCGGCGGCCTGGTGTTGCTGCCGGGCCCCTACGGCACCGGTGCGGCGGACCAGCCGGGCTCGGGCACGCTGGCCCTGCGCGCGCGCAGCGACCAGGGCGCCTGGCAACTGGGCGGCGTGTTGGCGCAGAGGCACTACGAAGCCGGCTTGGGCGACAACACCGTGCTGGGGCCCGACATGCAGTGGCAAATCAACCAGCACTGGCGCGCCCGCGCGCAATGGTTGCATTCGTTCACCACGGCGCTGGGTGGAGCACCAGGTGGTGCCAGCGGCTTGCAGCGCGGCGCAGCGCTGGACGGCGACCGCGTATTCGTGCGCCTGAACCGCAACACACCCGACAGCGAAGGCAGCATCACGCTGGACGACATCGGTGAGCACTTCCGCCAGGACACGGGATTTGTGCCGCAGGCGGGGGTGCGCAAGCTGGCGCTGTTTGAAGCCTGGGTGCTGGCGCGCAACCGCGGCGCGTTCCACGAGCTGTTTGCCAATCTCAACGCCAGCCGCACGCAAGAGCGTGGCAGTGGGCGCCTGGTCGAGCAGCAGCTCTACCCGGGGGTGTGGGCCACGGGGGCCAACAACCTGGAGTGGTGGCTCGAGTGGCATGGTCTGGCGCAATTGCGGCCCAGCGCCGGTGCCCAGGTGCTGCGTCAGAACTACCTGGCCGGCAATGTGGTGTTCACCCCAGCGACCTGGTTTCCGCTGCTGGAGGCCCGCCTGGACATCGGCCGCCTGGCCGACACGGTGGCGCAGCGCGTGCGTGGCGGTTTGCGCTTCAACGCCACCGCCCGGCTGCGGCCGCTGCCGGCACTTGAACTGGAGCCCACGCTGATCCACAGCCTGCTGCGCGAGGGCGGGCGCAGCGTGTACGACGAGAGCGCGTTGAACCTGCTGGCGGTTTGGCACCTCGACGCGCGCAGCCACCTGCGCGCCATCGTGCAGCGCACCCGGCTGAGCCGGCTGGCTGAAGCCGGCGTGAGCGCGGCGCAGGACGCCGGGCAATCGGTCTCGCTCACCTGGAGCCGGCGCTGGTCGAACGGCAGCGTGTTGTACCTCGGCGCCAGCCACCAGCGCCAGGGCTCTGCGGCCACCACGCGCGGCACCGAGGTGTTCGTGAAGTGGCAGCTTGATGTGGACGAAGTCAGGGCGCGCCTGCGTGCAGGGCCTTGACCGGCCTGCCAGGCTGGCTGTATTTAGCCGACCGTGTTGATGGCTAAAAGGCCAAGCGACGGCTAACTGTTCTGATCAGCCGCTCATCAACAGCGAGTCAGCCGCTGATCACCCGCACCGCCGGGCGCTGCGGCTCGGGCTCGGAATCGAAGCGCGCCAGGCCGGTGTAGCAAATGAAGTGGCGGTTGCTGGCGCGGCCGAACAGCGTCATGCCCAGCTTTTCAGCCAACTCGTAGCCCATCTGTGTGATGCCGTTGCGCGACACGATGATGGGCACGCCCATCTGGGCGGACTTCATCACCATTTCACTGGTCAGCCGGCCGGTGGTGTAGAACGCCTTGTCGCCGCCGGCCACGCCTTGCATCCACATCCAGCCGGCAATGGTGTCGATGGCGTTGTGCCGGCCCACGTCTTCCACATGCTTGAGCAGTTCGCTGCCGCGGAACAATGCGCAACCGTGCACCGAGCCGGCCTTGCGATACGTGGTGTCTTGCTGGCGCAGCACGTCAAGCATGTCGCGCAAGGTGCCCTGGCGGATGCGCGCAGCCTGTGCGCAAGGCAGTTTGATGCCAACCAGGTGCGACATCATGTCGCCGAACACCGTGCCCTGGCCGCAACCTGTGGTGACCACGCGCTTGGCCGTACGCGCCTCAAAACCATCAATACCGCGGCGGGTTTTTACGGCGGCGGCATGAACATCCCAATCAACGGTGATGGATTCAACCTCATCCACACTGGCCACCAAACCCTGGTTGCGCAGGTAGCCCAGCACCAGCAATTCGGGTGCAGCGCCCAGGGTCATGAGGGTGACGAGCTCGCGCTTGTCAACAAACACGGTGAGCGCTCGCTCATTCGGGATGTGAATGCTGCGCTGCTGGCCGAATTCGTCGAGCACGCAGACCTCGCGCGTCAGCGGCGCCTGGGCGTGGGTCAGGCGCGGCAGCGTGGTCGGCAAGCAGGAGCTGGGCTCACCTGACGGCAGCGGCATCAGGGGCTTGGGGGGCATGGCAGGCTGGCTCAGGGCTTCTTTGGCGGTGACGTAGCGGCCGGCGCCGCAGGGGCCGCCGTAGGTGCGGCCGCAGGGCCTGCGGCCGGTGCGGCAGCCGGAGCCACCGCGACGAATGGGCCCGGGTCGGCGCATGCCGGCGTGGCCGTGGCAGGCTTGCCTTCCTTGCCGGCCTTTTTGGCATCACCGAAGTAGTGCGCAGCCACTTTGTCCATGGATCTGCAAAGCTGGAAGTCAGCCACTTTGTTGCCATGCGCGGCCTTGGCCCCGGCTTCGGCAGCGGTGGCCTTGGCGGCGTCAGTCGGTGCGGGCAGTTTGGCCAGAGCCAAGGGGCAGCACAGGGCAGCGGCGATGAACAGGGCAGCGTGCTTCATGGCAAGGGCTTCCAACGGGCAGATCAGGATTGTGCTTGCGCCGGGTTGCCGGACTGGCCGGCCGGCACCGAGCGTTGAGCGGGTATCTTGCCCGCTTTGACATCGTCATACCAAAGCGCATGGTGTTCGCGGGCCCAGGCTTCGTCTACCTGACCGGTGCGCATGGCCTGGAAGGCGCCCTTCATGCCCACCGTGCCCAGGTAAATGTGGCCCATGAACAAGCCCATCATCAGCACCGCCGCAGCGGCATGGATCATGTGGGCGATTTGCATCTCGGCCCGGGTGTAGGCCAGGCCGGGCAGCAGCTTGTCCAGGACAAGACCTGAGCTCACCACGATCAGGCCGAGCAAGAACACACCGCCCCAGAAGATGACCTTCTCGCCGGCATTGAACCGGTGGGACGGTACTTCCTCGCCGCCCAGCAGGCCGCCGCCCTGGGCCAGCCAGCGCAAGTCGCCGGCACGCGGCAGGTTGTCGCGCACGAAGGTGCAAAACACCACCACCACCGACACCGCAAACAGCGGCCCGGCAAAGTTGTGTGCGGTCTTCAAGGCGTAGGTCAACCAGCCGAACAAGGTGCCCCCGAAGATGGGCAGCAAGATGAACTTGCCAAACGCCATGACCAAGCCGGAAACGGCCAGCACGACAAAGGCGCCGGCATTGGACCAGTGCGCCGCGCGCTCGAAGGGCGTGAAGCGCTCGATGCGCCGGCCGGTGTCGGCCAGGTGGCCGCCCAATGCACCCTTGCGCCAATAGAACAGGGCAATCGCCAGCGCAACGATAAACAGCAAAGCGCCGCCGTAGGGCAGCAGCCATTGGTTGCGCACCTGGCGCCAGGCCTCGCCGGCATTCGTGAAACGCGAACCCGGGTATTGCGTGAAGCCCTGGATCAGCGTACCCGCTTCCGGGGCGATGTTGGTGCTGGTGCCCGGTTGGTTGCCAGAGGCGAGCACGCCACGCCAGAACGGCGCGTTGTTGCCGGGCTGGCTCTTGCCGCGCTGGGCGTTGGTTTCATCAGGTTTGGGCTCGGCCGGCGCGACGAAGCCGGCGGGCGGCGTGGCAAGTTTGGGCGCATCGGCCACCGGTGCCGCTTGTTGGGCCTGCACCGCGGTGGCGCCAAGCAACAGGCAAATGGCGCCGCCGCGCAGAGCTTGAAGAACCAGTTTGTGCATGGCGTGGGCTCCCGGGCCGACTGCGTAGTTTGAGCAGGCCCTACTTCGCCGCCGGCGTGCGAACGTACTCGTTTTGGGCCTGGGCGCGGCTCTTGAGCTGCTCTTCCCAGGCCTTGGCATCACCAGCCTTCCAGCCCGGTGCCATGTAGGCGGCGTTGGCGCCTGTCCAGGGCTTGGCATCGGTCTTGATGGCCACGGCGCCTGCCGTCTGGGCCTTTTCGCCGCAGGCCGTGGCCAGCATTGCCATGGCCAGTGTTGAGGCAAAGCGCATCATGATTTCACCGCCTGGGCGGGCTTGCCGTAAGCCGTGCCCCAGCCCCAGACTTCGCTGCCCTTGCCACGCACCAGCACGCGGTTGCGGAAGATGTCGGCCACCACGTCGCCGTCACCCCCCAGCAAGGCCTTGGTGCTGCACATTTCAGCGCAGGCCGGTAGCTTGCCTTCGGCCAGGCGGTTGCGGCCATACTTTTCATTCTCGGCCGCCGAGCCGTTCGCTTCCGGGCCGCCGGCGCAGAAGGTGCACTTGTCCATCTTGCCGCGCAGACCGAAGGTGCCGTTGGTGGGGAATTGCGGCGCACCAAACGGGCAGGCATAGGAGCAGTAGCCACAGCCGATGCAGGCGTCTTTGTCGTGCAGCACCACACCTTCATCGGTGCGGTAGAAGCAATCCACCGGGCACACGGCCATGCACGGTGCGTCACTGCAATGCATGCAGGCCACCGACACGCTCTTCTCTCCCGGTACCCCATCGTTGAGGGTCACCACGCGCCGGCGGTTCACACCCCAGGGCACATCGTGTTCTGCCTTGCAGGCGGTTACGCAGCCGTTGCATTCGATGCAGCGCTCGGCGTCGCAGATGAATTTCATTCGTGCCATATCGTGCTTCCTTAAGCGTGCTTCCTTGCGCGTGCTTACTTACGCGGCCCGTTCGACCTGACAAACGGTCGTCTTGGTTTCTTGCATCATCGTCACGCTGTCGTAGCCGTAGGTTGTGGCCGTGTTGATCGCCTCGCCGCGGATGATGGGCATGGCCCCCGCCGGGTAATACGCAGCCAGATCGACGCCCTGCCAGTGCCCGGAGAAGTGGTAGGGCATGAAGGCGGTTTCACGATCCACCCGCTCGGTCACCATCGCCTTGACCTTGATGCGCGCGCCTGTGGGCGTGGTGACCCAGACGTCTTCACCGTTGCGGATGCTGCGGTCGTTCGCCGCGGCGGGGTTGATCTCGATGAACATGTTCTGCTGCAATTCCGCCAGGAAGCGGTTCGAGCGCGTTTCCTCGCCACCGCCCTCGTACTCGACCAACCTGCCGCTGGTAAGGATCAGCGGGAACTGCTTGCCGATGTCCTTGTTCTTCTCTTGCAGCGACTTGAACAGCGTGGGCAGGCGCCAGAACGCCTTGCGGTCATCGTGCGAGGGGTACTTGGCCACGAGTTCCGGCCGCGTGGAATAGATCGGTTCGCGGTGCTGCGGAATCGGGTCGGGGAAGTTCCAGACGACCGCTCGCGCCTTGGCATTGCCGAAGGGGTGGCAGCCATGGTTCTTCATCGCCACGCGAATGATGGCGCCCGTGGGATCGGTCTTCCAGTTTTTGCCTTCGGCGGCCTTTTTCTCGGCCTCCGACAATTCGTCCCACCAGCCCAGCTTCTTCAGCAGCAGGTGGTCGAATTCGGGGTAGCCCGTGGTGATGTCTGCGCCCAGGGAATGCGAGCCATCGCCGGCCAGCAGCGACTGCCCATCGCGCTCAACGCCAAAGTTGGCGCGGAAGTTGCCGCCGCCGTCCATCACGTGTTTCGACGTGTCGTACAGGTTGGCACTGCCCGGGTGTTTCATTTCCGGCGTGCCATAGCAGGGCCAGGGCAGGCCGAAATAGTCGCCGTCGAGCTTGTAGCCGGTTTCCTTGTCGACACCGCCCTTGGCGCGCAGCGTGTTCACATCGAACACGTTCATGTTGCGCATGTGCGCCTTCAGCCGCTCGGGGCTCTGGCCCGTGTAGCCGATGGTCCAGACCGAGCGGTTGATCTCGCGCAAGATGTCTTCGGGCAAGGGCTCGTCCATCCCCCTGACCTGCTGCATCTTGTAGTTCTTCACCAGCTCGGCACCGAAGCCCAGCTTTTGCGCCAACTGGTACATGATCATGTGATCGGTGCGCGATTCGAACAGCGGCTCCATCACACGTTCGCGCCACTGCAAAGAGCGGTTAGACGCGGTGACCGAGCCGGTGGTCTCGAACTGGGTCGTGGCGGGCAGCAGGTAGACCGCGCGGTTGGGGTTGAGGTCTTCGGCCTTGCCGGGCATGGCCGCCATGGCCGCCGTGGCGGATGGGAATGGGTCGACCACGACCAACAGGTCGAGCTTGTCCATCGCGCGCTTCATATCGAGCCCGCGCGTCTGCGAGTTCGGTGCATGGCCCCAATAGAACAGGCCGCGCAGGTTGCTTTCCTGGTCGATCAGCTCGTTGCGCTCGAGCACACCGTCGATCCAGCGCGACACCGTGATGCCCGGCTTGGTCATCATGCCGGCGGCGTAGCGCTTCTTGATCCATTCGAAGTCAACGCCCCAGGCGGCGGCAAAGTGCTTGAACGAACCTTCGGCGATGCCGTAGTAGCCCGGCAGTGAATCCGGATTCGGGCCGACATCGGTGATGCCTTGCACGTTGTCGTGGCCGCGGAAGATGTTTGCGCCGCCGCCGCTGGCGCCGATGTTGCCCAGCGCCAATTGCAGCAGACAGGAGGCGCGCACCATGGCGTTGCCGATGGTGTGCTGGGTGTGGCCGACACACCAGACCAGCGTGCTGGGCCGGTTCTCGGCCATGATCTTGGCCACCTTGAAGCAGGTGGCTTCGTCAACGCCGCAGGCTTCCAGTACCTTGTCGGGCGTCCACTTGACCAGCACCTCGTCGCGCACCTTGTCCATGCCCCAGACCCGGTCTTCGAGGTACTTCTTGTCTTCCCAGCCGTTCTTGAAGACGTGATACATCACACCGAAGAGGAACGGAATGTCCGAACCCGAACGGATGCGGACGTATTCATCAGCCTTGGCCGCCGTGCGCGTGAAGCGCGGGTCGACCACGATCATCTTGGCGCCGGTTTCCTTGGCGTGCAGCATGTGCAGCAACGACACCGGATGCGCTTCGGCTGCATTCGAGCCGATGTACATCGCAGCCTTCGTGTTCTGCATGTCGTTGTACGAGTTGGTCATCGCACCGTAGCCCCACGTATTCGCCACACCGGCGACAGTAGTGGAGTGGCATATTCGTGCCTGGTGGTCGCAGTTGTTGCTGCCCCAGAGGGACATCCACTTTCTGAGCAGGTACCCCTGCTCGTTGTTGTGCTTGCATGACCCCACCACGAAGATGCTGTCCGGGCCGCTTTGCTGGCGCAGATCGAGCATCTTGGCGCTGATCTCTGTGAGCGCGGTGTCCCACGAGATGCGCTGGTACTTGCCGTTCACCAGCTTCATGGGGTACTTCAGGCGGAATTCGCCGTGCGCGTTGTCGCGCACCGCCGCGCCCTTGGCGCAATGCGCGCCCAGGTTGATGGGCGAGTCGAACACCGGCTCCTGGCGCACCCAGACGCCGTTTTCAACCACCGCGTCGATCGCGCAGCCCACCGAGCAGTGGGTGCACACCGTGCGCTTGACCTCGACCTTCGCGCCCGCGGCACCGCTGGCCGGTGCGTCGGCCGCGTCAGCCTTGCGCACCAGCGTCAACTGGCTGGCCGCGATGCCGGCACCAACGCCTAAACCAGAGCGGCGCAGGAACTTGCGCCGGTCCATCGTGGGGATGGCGCGCGCTACGCCGCGCGCCAGGCTGTCAACGAGCGCACCGGCAGGCGTTGCCGCCCCCGCTGCACCTGATGACCTTCGTGTCAACAACATGATGTGTGCCTCCTGAGGGAAGGGGATCAGATGCGTGTGGTTTGGTAGTACTGCTTCACGTGTTCGGTGAGGCGGTAGCCGGCGGCGGTGTCGGGCAGCGCCTTGGCGCCCTGGACGCCGGCCACGGCGCCCGCGAGCGGGCTGCCGGGATGCAACGTTGCGGCCGCAGCCAAGGCACCCACGGCACCGGCCCCAGCCAACAGGGTGCGGCGGTCTACTGGCTTGCTTGACGGCTTGCTTGAATCACCCATCGGGAACCTCCTGATCACTGCGGCAATGCGTGCGTATCGCCTGCGTGGGATTAGATGCAGGCCAGTTACGTGCTGCCATAGCGGTTTGCCCCTAGTGAAACAGTGTGCTCGCCAAACGTGCCAATGCCGCGGGCGCTGTCGTCAATACAGCCGCTAACATCGCGCCCCACTCCCACCCTGGCGCGCCCGCTTTGATCATCGGCACTGCAGGTCACATCGACCATGGCAAAACCACCTTGGTCAAGGCGCTCACCGGCATCGACACCGACCGGCTGAAGGAAGAAAAGGCGCGCGGCATCACCATCGACCTGGGCTTTGCCTACCAGGCTGCTGCCGATGGCGAAGTGCTCGGCTTCATCGACGTGCCCGGCCACGAAAAGCTGGTGCGCAACATGCTCGCCGGCGCCACCGGCATCGACCATGTGCTGCTGGTGGTGGCGGCCGATGACGGCCCGATGCCGCAAACCCGTGAGCACCTGGCGATCCTCGACCTGCTCGGCCTGGCGCGCGGCGTGGTGGCACTGAGCAAGTGCGATCTGGTGACCGACGCCCGCCTGGCCGCGGCCAGCGCCGAAGTGCGCGCACTGCTGGCGCCCACGACGCTGGCCGGTGCGGCCATCCTGCCGGTGTCGGCCGTGACTGGCGCGGGTCTTGACGCGCTGCGTCAACACTTCGCACAGGCCCAGGCTGAGGTGCCGGTTGCGAGCGGCGGCGGCCACTTCCGCCTGGCGGTGGACCGCAGTTTTTCGCTGCCCGGGGTTGGCTGCGTGGTCACCGGCACCGCCGTGTCGGGCCGGGTCAGCGTGGGCGACAAGCTGCTGCTCTCACCCAGCGGCAAGGCCGCGCGCGTGCGTGGCCTGCACGCGCAAAACAGCGCTGCCGATGAAGGCCACGCCGGCCAGCGCCTGGCCCTGAACCTGGCGGGCATTGACAAGCATGAGGTCGACCGCGGCGACTGGGTCGTCGCTGAAGCCGCCCACGCTCCCACGCAGCGGCTGGATGCGCGCATCCGCGTGCTGGCCAGCGAAGCGCGGCCGCTGGCGCAGTGGACCCCGGTGCACCTGCATCTCGGCGCGGTAGCGGTGGGCGCGCGCGTGGTGCTGCTCGAAGGTGCGGCCATCGCGCCCGGCGCCAGTGCCCTGGTGCAACTGGAGCTCGACCGCCCGATCGGCGCGCTGCGCGGCGACCGCTTCATCCTGCGTGACCAATCGGCCCAGCGCACGCTGGGCGGCGGCAGCGTCATCGACGCCTTCGCGCCGCTGACGCGGCGGCGCAAGTCGCAGCGCCTGGGCGTGCTCGCGGCGCTCGAAAAGCCAACGCCGGCGGACGCGCTGGCCGGGTTGCTGGCGCTGGAGCAAACCGGCGGTGTGGATCTGGCGCCGTTCATGACGCTGTGGAACCTGCTGCCCGACGCGCAGCAGGCCGTGCTGGGTGCGGTGCCGCACCGTGTGGTCAACGCCACCGGCACCACCCGGTTGGCCTTTGGCGCCGGCCAGATCGAGCGGCTGACCGCGCACATCAGCGCCACGCTGGGTGCGCACCACAAGCGCGCGCCCGACAGCCCCGGCATGACGCTCGAACAGCTGCAACGCGCGCTCAGCGCCAAGCCCAGCGCAGCCGTGTTCGCGTCGCTGGTGCGCGAGCTGACCGCGGCCCGCACGCTGCAACGCCTCGGCCCCTATTTGCAGTTGGCGGGGCACGAGGCGGCGCTGCTGGGCAATGAGCAAAAGACCTGGGAACGCATCAAGCCGTGGCTCGATGAAGGCGGCATCCACCCGCCCAAGCTGAGCGAGCTGCTGCTGCGCGACCGCACGCTGCACCGCGACCCCACCGTGCGCCTGCTGCAAAAGCTGGCGCGCATGGGCAAGCTGTATGCGGTGGGCGTTGAATACTTCATGCTGCCGCAGCACCTGTGCGAGCTGGCGGTGGCGGCCCAGGCACTGGCCGCCAAAGACGAGCACCACCGGCTAAACGTCAAGGCCTATCGCGAAGCCTGTGGCATCAGCCGGCACCTGTCGATGCCGCTGGTAGAGTTCTTCGACCAGATCGGTTTCACCAAGCGTGACCCCGAGGGCCGCAAGATCCGCCGCGATGCGCGTGAGATGTTTGGTGGCTAGCGTGGTGCAGCACGCTGGCAAAGAATCAAATGGAGGAGGATCGTCCCCCGGTGGGGCGTCCGGTCTGCAAAACCGGGTGGGGCTGCCCTGCGGTCCCAGGTGGGTTCGACTCCCACCCTCTTCCGCCGAAATTGGCTCCCCCCCTACCGGCTTCGCCGGCCCCCTCAGGGGGCACCATCTCGGACCGGCAGAGCCGGATCCTCGATGGCCGCTTGATGGGGCCGGGCTGCGCCGGCCCTTGGGTAGTCCCGCCTCACCATGACTGCGCAACGTCGCCCTCCCTCGCTGGATGCCCTGCTTGCGCGGCCGGCCTTGCTGGTGCTCATCTCGGAACATGGGCGAGCGAGCGCGCTCGCAGTTGGCCGGCAAATCCTTGAGGCTTGGCGCCGCGAACCAGCTCAAGCGTTTGACACCGCCGCGTTCGATGCCGAATGCGCCAAACAGCTGGCTGCACAGGCGCGGCCCCATCTGCGGCCCGTGTTCAACCTCACCGGCACCGTGCTGCACACCAACCTGGGCCGCGCGCTGCTGCCGCAAGAAGCCATCGACGCCGTCACGGCCGTGATGAGCCAGCCCGCCAACCTGGAGTACGACTTGGCCAGCGGCGCGCGCGGCGACCGCGACGACCACATCGAAGGCCTGCTGCGCGAGCTCACCGGCGCGCCGGCCGCCACGGCGGTGAACAACAACGCCGCGGCGGTGCTGCTGGTGCTGGCGGCGCTGGCCGAGAAGAAGGAAGTGATCGTTTCGCGCGGCGAGCTGGTGGAGATTGGCGGCGCCTTCCGCATCCCCGACATCATGCGCCGGGCCCATGTCAAGCTGGTCGAGGTGGGCAGCACCAACCGCACGCACCTGCGCGACTTCGAGGCCGCCATCGGCCCCAAGACCGGGCTGGTGATGAAGGTGCATGCCAGCAACTACGCCATCCAGGGCTTCACCGCCAGCGTGCCCATGGCTGAACTGGCGGCGCTGTGCCGCGAGCGCGGCCTGCCCTTGGCCGAAGACCTGGGCAGCGGCGCCTTGCTCGACATGACGCGCTGGGGCCTGCCGGCCGAGCCGACACCGCGGCAAGCTATCGCTGCCGGCGCCAACATCGTCTGCTTCAGCGGCGACAAGCTGCTCGGCGGGCCGCAGGCCGGCCTGATCGTGGGCGACTCAGGCCTCATCGCGCGCATCAAGCGCCACCCGCTCAAGCGCGCACTGCGCCTGGACAAGATGACCCTGGCCGCGCTCGAAGCGGTGTTGAAGCTGTACCACGACCCCGACCGCCTGGCTCAGCGCCTGCCCACGCTGCGCCTGCTCACACGGCCACTGGCCGACATCCAGGCCACCGCCGAGCGCATGCTGCCGGCCTTGGCCCAGGCGCTGGGCGACCAGGCCACGCTGCACGTGCTGCCGTGCCAGAGCCAGATCGGCAGCGGCTCGCTGCCGGTTGATCGCCTGCCCAGCAGGTGCATCGCCATCGGCCCGGTCCGCAGTGCCAAGCGCGCAGGGCGCTTTCCGGAACTGCTGGCCGCGGCCCTGCGCGCGCTGCCGCTGCCGGTGATTGGCCGCATTGAAGGCGGGCAGCTGCGCCTGGACATTCGCTGCCTGGAAAGTGGTGCACCCGAGCAGGCATTTGCGGCGCAGTTGGATTCACCGGCTGGCAAAGCCCTGCTCTGATGTGAGTGCATGGCCACGATGAAGGGCGACATCCAGCGCTGGCAGGGGCTGGCCAAGCCGATAAAGCTAAAGACCGAGTGAAGGGTGCAAGCCTTCAGCCCGCGATCGAGCGGTAGGTACGCATCAACTCCAACAGCCGCGCTGTGTCGATGGCCTTGAATACCGCCCAGCGCATCAAAGCCCGTCACGCAGCCTGCGCAGTACCGCTTTATCCAGAATATCCTTCTCGCGATAGTCCGTCTTGGATTTCAGCAAACCTTCGATATTCAGCAACTTGACCGTCACGCCTTCGAGAATCAGCTCGCGCACAAAGGGCTGCAGGGTCTCGAACGTTTCGCCGTTGGCGGCGAACAGAAGGTCGACCAACAGCTCGTCGGCGACGCGGATGTTTTCAACCTCGCCCTTGCCCTCAGCGCACGGTTCGAACCAGGCCGGGTCTAACTCGGCCGACGAGGGCAGAAAACTTAACGCGCGGATGACCCTTTCGCCGTTGCTGCGGCCGGGCTTGAGCAGAACGTCCACGTCTTCCGTTGCCCGCACAAAACCGTTCAAGCGTACGGCTTGGCCACCGACGAGCACGTATTCAACGCCCTCTTCCTGAAATCGCCTGAGCAGTTCGAGGGTCAGGTCCTGGGGCGCCTTGGCTGCAGCCGGCATCTCAACCCTCCGGGGCCGGCGCGCCTACTTGGAAACCCAGTTCGCAGCGGCTGCCTGCGCCAGTTGGCGTTCGAAGTCGAGCCGGTCCATCTGGGCATGGGTCAAGCGCCAGACGCCGCGCACGCGCGGTGGCTGCGTGATGCGCAGCATCGCATCCAGCCGCCTGCCGCGCCGCCAAGCCTCGTGCGGGTCTGGCTCGGTCTCGCCGCGGTTCTGGGTGCCGACGATTTTCATGCCTGGAAGTCTAGCCGGGAACCCTGGGCGCGGCGGCCGGCTTGCTCACTCATGCGTGATGGCAGGAATGCGAAAACGCCAATACCTCCCAGCGTAGTGCGCAATGGGTCGCTTCACCCAATCGAAGAACTGGCCCAGGTACTTGCGCCGAAAATTGACGCCACATCCAGACATCGGCGCTGCTGCTTCTCTGCGGCTCGAGTCTTGCGGGTTCGCGCGCCTACTCGATCATGTCAAAGCCCTGTGCTTCCACTTCCATGAAGGCGCGCGTGAAGGCCGCCAGCGCGGCATAGAGCTTAGCGCGCGGGTGCGTTTCGACTGCGGCGCACAGGGAGTCGGCCACCCACGGTTGCAAATGCGCGCGAAAGATCTGGCGCTGGCGTTCGAGGTTGCACAGCGCCAGGTCGTCGCCAGCAATCAGGTAGCGCATCACCTCAAAGATGAACGACAAGTGGTCTTCGGTCTCGCTGGCCGCGGCGTCGCGCGTCAGGCCCAGTGCGGCCAGATCGGTGCGCAGCGCCACGAGCGGCTTTTCATTCAGCGCACCGGCCAGGTGGTGTGACGCATAGAGCAGGATGTCGGCCTTGCCGATGCCCACGAACAAGGCGTCGTATTCCTGCGCCGCCGCCGGCTCGGTGCTGGCGCGCAAGGCGGCCACCAGGTCTTGCCACGGTGCTTCAAGAAAGGCGCCGGGTGTGGGTGCTTCAGTCACGGCCACGGCAAACTGCTGCAGCAGTTCAGCGTCTGGCGGGGCCAGCCACAGCCGCGCCAGCAAGCCGTACAGCTCGGCGCGCTGCAGTTCCTCGCCCTCGTCGCGGCTGCTGAAGGCAATGGTGGCGGGTGCTGGCAGGTGAGCGGGGGTCACAGGTCGGTGATCCTGACTTCGTTCGGGTTGGTGTGGATGTCGATCACGCGGCAATCGCCACACATCTTCAACCGCTCGGCGGCTACGCCCTGGAACATCGAATGGCCGGCCAGCTTGCCGATCATGGCTTCAATCGCCTTGAGCGTACCGAACGGCTTGTTGCAGCGGATGCACGCATAGGGCTGGGCCTGCGCCAGCACGCGCACGGCCTTGCGCGCCTTGCCGCCATCGGCCAGCAGCAGGCGCGGCTCCATGCGGATCGCGTCTTCCGGGCAGGTCTTGGCGCACAAGCCGCATTGCACACAGTTCTTTTCGATGAAGCGCAGTTGCGGCGCGTCGGGGTTGTCGAGCAGCGCGCCTTCGGGGCAGGCGCCGACGCACGACAGGCACAGCGTGCACTTGTCGGCATCCACCGTGAGGCTGCCCAGCAGCGCACCGGGGGCGGGCAGCGCAATCGCCTCTGGCGCTGCTTGTGGCGCTTGCGCGAGCAGGTGGTCGAGCGCCAGGTCGAGCGTGGCACGTTTGTCAGCCTGCGGCGCCAGCGTGGCGGCCTTGGCCACGCTCTGCGCGGGCGGGGCTTGCAGCGCGGCATCGAGCGCGGCCAGGTCGTGCGCTGAATCCGGCAGCGCCGCGGCCACAATCAAGCGCAGGTGCGTGCCGGTGAAACCCAGGCCAGTGAGAATGGCCTGCGCCAGCGCCATCTGTTCGCCCAGCGCCTGGCGGTATTCGGGCGCTTCCTCGTCGGTCAGCAGCACCCAGACCTGGCTCGCGCCCAGCGCCACGGCGGCCAACCACAGGTCGATGCCAACGCTGGCCGTGTGCCACACCGCCACGGGCAACACGCGCGCGGGCACGCCGTGAATCGCTTTGCTGGTGCGCGCGGCGCGGCCCAGCGCATCGATGGCGCGGGCACCAGCCTGCTGGCTGTGGATCAGCAAAGCGGCGTCGCGCCCGCCGGCCTTGGCATAGGTGGCCAACATCGTGCGCAGCAGCTTGCCTAGATCGACCGTGTTGGGCGTGGCATAGGCCAGCGCGCCGCTCGGGCACACGGTGGTGCAGGCGCCGCAGCCCACGCACAAGTGCGGCTCGACGATGATGCCGCCGCCCTGGCCGCCCAGCACGGGCACGGCGGGCGACGTGCCGCTACGGCCCTTGCCGGCGACCTTGCCTTTTTGCGACGCATCGCTTCGTATCGCGCGCGCGGAACACACGTCGATGCAGGCGGTGCAGCCGATCTGCTCGTTGCGGCTGTGCGCGCACAGCTTGGGCTTGTAGTGAAAGAACTTGGGCTTGTCGAATTCGCCCACCAGGTCGCGCAGCTTGAGCACCGCATCGACCAGCTTGTGCTCGTCTGCGCCGGCATGGAAGTAGCCCTGTGGCGGCGCATGCTGGGTGAAGGCGGGCTGGGCGCGCAGGTCGAGCACAAGGTCGAAGGACTCGCTGGTGCTCAGCGGCGGGCGGTTGAAGTCGATGGCGCCTGCCGCCTCGCACACGCGCACACACTCGCGGTGTGCCTTGCACTTGGCCAGGTCGATCTGGTAGCCGAAGTCGATGGCGCCTTCGGGGCAAACGTCGATGCAGGCATTGCAGCGTGTACACAGATCCAGGTCGATCGGGTTGTTGGACAACCACGAGGCTTCAAACGCACCGAGCCAGCCGGTCAATTGCGTCAGCCGCCCGGCGTGCACGGGCAGGTCGCGCTGCTGCGCCGTGGCGCCACCGCCTTCAAGCAGCAGGCTCACATGCAAGCCGCTGCCCAGCATGGCCGCGGCGCGCGCGGCGGCCTGCGCGCCGCCCGCCGCGCCCAACACCAGGCAGCGCCCGGCACTCTTGTAGCCGGCCGTGGCCACCGGTTCGGGCTCGGGCAACTGCGCCGCGGCAATGAGTGCGGCAATCTTCGGCGTGGCCTGGGCCGCGTCTTTCGACCAGCCGCCGGTTTCGCGGATGTTGACGAAACGAATCGGCCGCTCGGCAACGCTGGGCGCGCCGCTGGTCTGTTCGTTCAGCTCAAGGAACAGGCGGCTTTCCTGCGTGCAGGCGATGAGCAGGTCATCACCAGACTTGGCGGCGCGCTGGAATTCAGGCGCTTGGCGGCGGCACAGCGTTGAGTGGATCGTCAACGGGCTGTTCGTCGGGCTCGCCAGGTTGGGCAAGGCCTTCATCAGCGCCGGGCTGTCCAGCGGCATCGTGCGGTTGCAGTTGCAGATCAGGGTCTTCATGGGCGGCGGGATTATCCGGTGGGGGCTGGTCTTGCTCTTCAAGCTCATCGTCAAGCAGGCCCAGGCTGCGGGCCTGCACCATCTGGCGCAACATCGACTTCGGGATCGGCTCGAACTTGTTGTAGTCGTCGATGTAGACGTCCAGCCCGTCCATCACATTGAAGTGCGGGTCGGTGAAGAGCTTCTTCATCGCGGCGTTCTTGACCTGCACGTCGACGCTGGGCGCCACAAAGCGTGAGTAGTCGGAATCGTGTGACAACTCGGCCACGTCGGCCAGTGTGGGCAGCGGCGCTGGTGGTGGCACGCGCAGTGGTTGGGCGTCCGCGGCCGGCTCGGTCTGATTCACGGCCGGCGCTTGCAGCGGCCCGGCCTGCACGGGCCGGGGCGGCACGTCGAGCAACGCAGGCTCGGCGGCGCGTGGTACCACCGGCTGCACGCCCTGCTTGCCCTGCGCCTTGCGCCGTGACCAGCGGGCCAGGAAGTTGTCGTCGCCCGGCTCACTCATCGAGCTTCAAGCCCTTGGCCTGCCTGTCGCGTTCTTCGCCGCTGAGGAACGACTGCGCACGCTGCCGGCGCGGCGCATCGACCGTGAAGTTGGCGTTGGTGAACACGCGCAACCATTCACACAAGTCGTCTTGCAGCGGCGTGTTGTCGACCTTGCTTTCGGCACACAGCCAACGGTCGGCCTCGATATACGACACGCTCACCGCCACCGGCCAGGCCAGCGAGGCATCGCTTTCGTCAGCGCGCCACATCACAAACCACACCGGCGCGCCCGAGGTGAGGTTGAGGAAGTAGCCCTTGCATTCATCGGCAAAGAGTTCGAGCTTGTGGCCCGGGAACAGCCACTGCGAACGCTTGCCGTCATCGTGCAGCTTGCGCGGCTCGGTGCCGAAGACGCCTTCGTCGGCCACGACCTCGATCACGCGGTGCTGCCAGTCTTCCCAACGGTTAGGCTGGGCCACCCGTTCCATCACCACCGCCACGTTGACCGAGGGTCTGTCCACCAGGGTTCACTACGTTGTCTTGGAGACCGTGATGGTTGGGAACTTCGAGCTGAAGTCCTTGGCCTTGATGGCGATCTTCACCGCCAACTGGCGCGCCACGGCCTTGTAGATTTGCGCGATCTCGCCATCGGGGTCGCTCACCACGGTGGGCCGGCCGGCATCGGCCTGCTCGCGGATCGACAGGTTCAGCGGCAGCGCGCCGAGGTAGTCAACGTTGTACTGCTCGGCCATCTTCTTGCCGCCATCGCTGCCGAAAATGTGTTCGACATGGCCGCACTTCTCGCACACGTGAACGGCCATGTTTTCGACGACGCCCAGGATCGGCACGCCGACCTTTTCGAACATCTTCAAGCCCTTCTTCGCGTCGAGCAGGGCAATGTCTTGCGGCGTGGTGACGATCACCGCGCCGGTGAGCGGCACCTTCTGGCACAGCGTGAGCTGGATGTCGCCGGTGCCCGGGGGCATGTCGACGATGAGGTAGTCGAGGTCGTGCCAGTTGGTCTGGCGCAGCAGTTGTTCCAGCGCCTGCGTGACCATCGGGCCGCGCCAGATCATCGGGTTGTCGGCATCGACCAGGAAGCCGATGCTCATGACCTGCACGCCGTAGTTTTCCAGCGCTTCCATGGTGGTGCCGTCAGCGCTTTCGGGCCGGCCCTCGATGCCCATCATCATGGGCTGGCTGGGGCCGTAGATGTCGGCATCCAGGATGCCCACCTTGGCGCCTTCAGCACTGAGCGCCAGGGCCAGGTTCACCGCCGTCGTGCTCTTGCCCACGCCGCCCTTGCCCGAGGCAATGGCCACGATGTTCTTCACGTTGGGCATCAACTGCACGCCGCGTTGCACGGCATGCGCGGTGACCTTGGTGCTGAGGTTGACGCTCACGTTCTCGACCCCGGCCACGCCGCGCGCGGCGGCGATCAGGGCCTTGCGAAAGCCGGCGATCTGGCTCTTGGCGGGGTAACCCAGTTCCACGTCGAAGGCGATGTCGCCGCCCTCGATGCGCAGGTTTTTCACCTGCTTGGCGCTGACAAAATCTTTGCCGGTGTTGGGGTCGATGACGCACTTCAGGGCGTCGAGCATTTGGGCTTCAGTGATCGCGGGCATGGGAGGCTCAGAGACAAGGCGGCGCGCAGTTTAGCCCGCCGGGGTGGCCCCTAGAATTCGCGCCTTCCCTTGCGTTGCGCCCGCACGCCGCCATGACCCGCAAACTCTTCGTCACCACCGCCCTGCCCTACGCCAATGCGCCGTTTCATATCGGGCACATGATGGAATACATCCAGGCCGACATCTGGGTGCGTTTCCAGCGCATGCAGGGCGCCGAGGTGAACTTCGTTTGCGCTGACGACACGCACGGCGCGGCGATCATGATCGCGGCCGAGAAAGCCGCCAAGACACCCCAGGCCTACGTGGCCGAAGTCGCCGCCGGGCGTGCGCCTTACCTCGACGGTTTTGGCATCAGCTTCGACAACTGGCACAGCACCGACGCGCCTGAGAACCACGCCTTGGCGCAAGACATTTACCGCGCCTTGCGCGCCAACGGCCTGATCGAGCGGCGCGAGATCGAGCAGTTCTTCGACCCCGTCAAAGGCCTGTTCCTGCCCGACCGCTACATCCAGGGCGAATGCCCGCGCTGCGGCGAGCCCGACCAGTACGGCGACAACTGCGAAAAGTGCGGCGCCGTGTACCAGGCCACCGAGCTGAAGAACCCGCGCTCGGCGCTGACCGGCGCCACGCCGGTGCTCAAGACCAGCGAGCACTTCTTCTTTCGCTTAAGTGACCCGCGCTGTGTGGATTACCTCAGGGCCTGGACGCAGGATGGCCGCTTGCAAACCGAGATGGCGAACAAGGTGCGCGAGTGGTTCAGCGGCGGCGATGATGGCCAGGCCAGCACCCTGGCCGATTGGGACATCAGCCGCGACGCGCCGTATTTCGGCATCGAGATTCCCGATGCGCCGGGCAAGTATTTCTACGTCTGGCTGGATGCGCCGGTGGGTTACCTGGCGTCGCTGAAGAACCTGTTCGCGCGCACCGGCCGGGACTTCGAGGCCTACCTGGCCGACCCGGCGGTGGAGCAGATTCATTTCATCGGCAAAGACATCGTCACCTTCCACACCCTGTTCTGGCCGGCGATGCTGAAGTTCAGCGGCCGCAAGGCGCCCGACCGCGTGTACGTGCACGGCTTCATCACCGTGGGCGGCGCCAAGATGAGCAAAAGCCGCGGCACCGGCATCTCACCCTTGAAGTACCTGGAGCTGGGCCTGAACCCGGAATGGCTGCGTTACTACATCGCCGCCAAGCTCAGCTCGCGCGTCGAAGACATCGAGTTCACGGCCGAAGACTTCATGGCCCGGGTGAATGCTGATTTGGTGGGCAAGTTCGTCAACATCGCCAGCCGCGCGGCCGGGTTCTTGAACAAGCGCTTCGAGGGGCACCTGTCGGCCGATGTGGGCGTGGAAGGCCGCGTGCTGCTCGACGGCCTGCGCGCTCACGCCGGCGAGTTGCAACGCCTGTACGAGGAGCGCGAGTTCAGCCGCGCCCTGCGCGAGGTGATGCTGCTGGCCGACCGCGTGAATGAATACGTTGACCAGCACAAGCCCTGGGAGCTGGCCAAGAAGCCCGAGAACAGGTCAGCCCTGCACGATGTGTGCACGGTGTGCATCGAGGCCTTTCGCGTCTTGACGGTCTACCTCAAGCCAGTGTTGCCGGGCGTGGCGGCGTTGGTGGAACAGTTCCTGCAAACCGGCCCGATGCAGTGGCATGACGCGCAGCGCAGCATGGGGGCACACCGCATCGGCGTATACAAACACCTGGTGCAGCGGGTGGATGAAGCCCTGCTCGACGCCTTGTTCGAACCCGCTGCTGCGCCGGCCGTGCTGCCGGGCGGCGAAGCCGTGGCGCCCACCATCGGCATCGACGATTTCACCAAGATCGACCTGCGCCTGGCCAGCATCGTGGCGGCCGAGAAGGTGGCCGGCAGCACCAAACTCTTGCAGTTGACGCTCGATGTTGGCGAAGGCCGCACCCGCACCGTCTTCAGCGGCATTCAAAGCGCCTACGCGCCCGAAGACCTGGTGGGCAAGCTCACCGTGGTGGTGGCCAACCTGGCGCCGCGCAAGATGAAGTTCGGCGTCAGCGAAGGCATGGTGCTGGCGGCTTCACATGCCGAGGAAGGTGCCCACCCCGGCGTCTACGTGCTGCAGCCCTGGCCCGGTGCGGTGCCGGGGCTGCGTGTGCGTTGATGCGCCGTGGAAAACGCCGTCACGCGCTTTGACGACACCGCCTGGCGCCAGGGTGAGCTCGGCGCCGCCACGCGCGGCGTGGAGGCCATGCTCGAGGCCGGCCAGGTGCTGCACTTTGCGCGGCTTGCGTTTGCTTTGCGCGGCACCGAGCCCGGCCTGTTGAACACGAAGTTTGCCGACGGCCAGGCCAAGAACATCAGCCTGCGTGGGCGCGACGGCAGCTTGCGCGGCGCGGCCGGCAGCGCGCCGGAGCAGGCCTCGTTGCAGGCCCTGGCGGCGCGTTTCCGCGACCATGCTGGCGCGTTGGTCGAGCGCCTGTTCCCGCATTACCACGGCGCGCTGAGCCTGGGCAACACTTCGTACCGGCCGCTGCCCATCGAAGGCCGGGCCACCCGTTGGCGCCAGGACGACACGCGGCTGCACGTCGACGCCTTCCCTTCCAACCCCACGCATGGCCAGCGCCTGCTGCGCGTGTTCAGCAACATCCACCCGGCCGGCCAGGCACGGCATTGGCGCGTGGGCGAGCCGTTTGAAGATTTCGCGCAGCGCTTTCTGCCGCGCATTCCCGCGCCGCTGCCGGGTGCGGCGTGGGCCTTGCATGCCCTGCACATCACCAAGTCGCGGCGCAGCGCCTACGACCACTACATGCTGCACCTGCACGACCGCGCCAAGGCCGACGCCGCCTACCAGGCCACTGCGCCGCAGCAGCATGTGGACTTCCTGCCCGGCAGCACCTGGGTGGTGTACAGCGACCAGGTGTTGCATGCCGCGATGAGTGGCCAGTTCATGCTGGAGCAGACCTTCACCCTGCCCGCGGCGGCCCTGCAAGCGCCGCAGACGGCGCCGCTGCATGTGCTGCAACGCTTGCTCGGCCGGCCGCTGTTGAATTGAGGCTGTGAAGAATCCCCTTGCCTGGCTTGGCTTCAGGCCGCGTTTGCTCGATGCGCTGAGCGGCTACACCCGCGCGCGCTTGTTCACCGACATCGGCGCCGGGCTGACCGTGGGCGTGGTGGCGCTGCCGCTGGCCATGGCCTTTGCCATTGCCTCGGGCGTGAAGCCCGAAGCCGGGCTGTTCACAGCCATCATCGCCGGCTTCATCATCTCGGCGCTGGGTGGCTCGTCGGTGCAGATTGGCGGCCCTGCCGGGGCATTCATCGTCATCGTCTACGGCATCATCGAACGCTACGGCCTGGCCAACCTGCTTATCTCCACCATCCTGGCCGGCATGTTGATGTTTACGCTGGGTGCGCTGAAGCTCGGTGTTCTGGTGCGCTATGTGCCGGTGACCATCGTGATCGGCTTCACCAACGGCATCGCAGTGCTGGTGGGCTTGTCGCAGGTGAAGGATCTGTTCGGCCTGCGCATCGACAAGCTGCCGGCAGATTTCTTTGCGCAAATCGGCGTGATGTGGCAACACGCGCCAAGCTTCAACCCGGCGGCCCTGGCCATGGGGCTGGCCTGCCTGGCATTGGTGGTGCTGTGGCCGAAGGCCTACGCCATGCCCGTTGCACCCAGCGGTTTGGCCGCACGCGCCCGGCGCGTGGCCGCGCACCTACCGGGCACGGTGGTGGCGCTGGTGGGCGCCACGCTGGCCACGGTGTGGTGGGGCCTGCCGGTGGAAACCATCGGCTCGCGCTTCGGCGGCATTCCGCAGGCCCTGCCCGCTTTCGTGCTGCCCGACTTCAGCTGGAGCACGGTCAAGCAGTTGCTGATCCCGACCTTGACGATTGCGCTGCTCGGTGCCATCGAGTCTTTGCTGTGCGCGCGCGTGGCTGACAACCTGATCGACCAGCCGCGCCACGACCCGAATCAGGAACTGATGGCGCAGGGCCTGGCCAACATCGTCACCCCGTTCTTCGGCGGCATTCCCGCCACCGGCACCATCGCGCGCACCATGACCAATGTGCGCGCCGGCGCCACCTCGCCCGTGGCCGGCATCGTGCATGCCATCGCGCTGCTGCTCATCGTGCTGGTGGCCGCACCGCTGGCGCTGCATGTGCCGCTGGCCGCGCTGGCGGGCATCCTGCTCTTCGTGGCCTGGAACATGGGCGAGTGGCGGCAGTTCGCGCGGCTGCGCCGCTTCAGCCTGCAATACAGCACGCTGCTGGTGGGCACTTTCTTGCTCACCGTGATCTTCGACCTCACCGTGGCCATGGAAGTGGGCCTGGTGCTGGCCTGCGCGTTCTTCATCTACCGCATGAGCACCCTGTTCAAGGTGCAGCCGCACATGGGCAACGACATGCCGCCCGGCGTGCATGTGTTTGAACTCTTCGGCTCACTGTTCTTCGGTGCGGTGGGCAAGATCGAGGTGCTGGCCGAGCAGTTGCCCGCCGGCACCCGCGCCGTGGTGCTGGAAATGCACCGCATGGTGCTGCTCGACACCTCGGGCCTGGACGCGCTGGAGCAGCTGCACCGCAGCCTGGCCAAACGCGGCATCGGCCTGGTGTTTGCGAACGTCAACCCGCAGCCGCTGAGCTTGATGCAGCGCGCCGGGTTTGAAGCCACCATCGGCCCGGAAAACATCGTTCCCACCGTGGCCGAGGCGTTCAGCCAGATGGACTCGAACCGCCCGTGATCAGTTCGTTGGCCCGCCGCCCGTGGTGGCAGTGGGGTCGTCGTGCGTGGCGCTGCCCAGCACCTTGCCATCTTGGTCGAAGGTGACGCTGAACTGTCGCTTTTGCTGGCCCGCCAGGTAGCGCCAGTCCCACACTTCTTCCTTCTTCAGCGCAAAGGGCATGGTCTTGGCCGGGCGGCCCAGCAGCTTGCGCACCTCGGCCTTGTCCATGCCCTTGCTCACCTTGCCGAAGTTGGCCTCGGTGAGCACCTGGCGCAGCGCGCTCATCTTGCCGTCGGCGCCGATGGTGATGAAGTAGTTGGTGGCACCTTCGGGCTGGCGCGGGTATTCGAACGTGCGGCCACCATCGGCCTCATTGAAGATGGCCAGCGGCTCGCCGAATTGCTTGCGCACATCGGCCTCGGTGGACACGCCTTCTTCCAGTTTTTCGATTCGTTTTTGATCGCAGGCCGCCAGGCACAGGCCGGCCGCCAACACCATGAACAATGCTGCCAAACGCATGGGTGCCCCCAGTTAAACTCAGAGGGTTGCCATTCTGCCCTGCGCACATACCAGGCCCGCCATGCCGTTCTTCGCCCGCACGCCGTACAAGTCTGAAACCACGCTGTTCATTGAAGAACTGAAGGCCAGGCGCCCCACGCTCGAAGCCGAACAACGCGCCGGCCGCGCCTTGTTGTGGGACAAGGTGGTCGATCGCCAGGCCCAGGCCGACGAGCGCGCGGCCACGGTGGCACAGCAGCCTTACGTCTATCACAACCCTTCGCGTTGACGCGCACGCACAGACGTGACCTTGTCTGCTGTGCTGGAGGCGGTGCCCGAATTGGGTGAGGCCGCACCGCCCGTGCCTGATGTGGTGGACGCCGTGGCGCTGGCGCGCATCTACAGCGAGCCGCTGTTCAAGCTGCCGCACGACCTGTACATCCCGCCCGATGCGCTGGAGATCTTTCTCGAAGCCTTCGAAGGCCCGCTGGACTTGCTGCTGTACCTGATCCGGCGGCAGAACTTCAACATCCTCGATATCCCGCTGGCCGACGTGACGCGCCAGTACCTCGACTACGTCAACCAGATCCGCCAGCACAACCTCGAACTGGCCAGCGAGTACCTGCTGATGGCGGCGATGCTGATCGAGATCAAATCACGCATGCTGCTGCCCGCGCGCAGGGTGGCCGAGGGCGCTGAGCCGGTTGATCCCCGCGCCGAACTGGTGCGCCGTTTGCTGGAGTACGAGCAGATGAAGCTGGCCGCGGCGCGGCTGGATGCGCTGCCCATGCTCGGGCGCGACTTCCTGCGCGCGCAGGTGGCGGTGGAAAGCACCGCGGCGCTGCGCGAGCCCGACGTGAGCCCCGACGACTTGCGCGCCGCCTGGCAAGACATCTTGCAGCGCGCCAAGCTCAACCAGCACCACACCATCACCCGCGAGCAACTGTCGGTGCGCGAACACATGAGCATCGTGTTGAAGCGCCTGCAAGGCCAGCGCTTCGTCGAGTTTCAAGACCTGTTCGACCCTAAGCGCGGCCAGGCCGTGCTGGTGGTGACGTTCATTGCCTTGCTGGAACTGGCGCGCGAGCGCCTGCTGGAAGTCACGCAAGCCGAGGCCTTTGCGCCGATCTACGTGCGCCTGACTTATCAGCCCGGTTAACTTACTCGGCCTTGGCGCCGAGCTCAATCATTCCGCCTTGGCCCCGGAATCCTTCACCACCTTGGCCCATTTCACGATCTCGCCGGCCTGGTAGCGCGCAAGCTCGTCGGGTGTGGAAATCCAGGGCTCCAGGCCGATGGTTTTCAGCTTGTCCTGCACATCAGGCAGTTTGAACACGCGCTGCATTTCGGCGTTGATACGCGCCACCACGTCGCGCGGCGTGCCGGCCGGGGCGAACATGGCAAACCAGGTGGTGGCTTCGAAGCCGGGCACGGTCTCGGCCACGGTGGGCACATCGGGCGCAGCAGCCGAGCGCTTGGCGGTGGTTTGCGCCAGCGCGCGAATCTTGCCTTCCTTGGCCATCGGCAGGGCCGATGGCATGTTGTCGAACATGACCTGGATCTGCCCACCCACCAAGTCGGGAATGGCGAACTGGCGGCCCTTGTAGGGCACATGGGTCATGGTCGTGCCGGTGAGCGACTTGAACAACTCGCCCGAGACATGCACCGACGTGCCGATGCCCGGCGAGCCGAAGCTCAGCTTGTCTGGGTTGGCCTTCATGTAACTGATGAGTTCAGCCACGTTCTTCACCGGCAGGCTGTTGGTCACCACCAGCAGGTTGGGCGCCGAGGCCACGTGCGCCACGGGGGTGAAGTCTTTCACCATGTCGTACGGCATCTTGCTGTACAGCGCGCCGTTGATGGCGTGCGTGCCCACCGTGCCCATCACCAGCGTGTAGCCGTCGGGCGCGGCCTTGGCGACGAAATCGGCGCCGATGTTGCCGCCCGCACCGGGCTTGTTGTCCACCACCACGGGCTGGCCGAGTTGGGCTTTATCAGCGAACAGGCGGGCCAGGATGTCGGGTGCGCCGGCGCTGGGGAAGGTGACGACCAGGCGGATCGGCTTGGTCGGGTAGCCCTGGGCCAGGGCGGCGGCGCAGGTGGCCAGCATCAGGGCGGCGGCAGCGAGGGTCTTTTTCATGGCAATGTGCAATGCGAGTGGCGACAACGCGGTTCTATCACCCCCAGCCAAAATGCCCCCATCCGCAAACCCCCATGGAGTGGGCCCGATGATCGTCACCGTGTTTCGCAACCGCCTGCGGCCCGACGTGCAGGGCCAGTACCAACCCACGCTGAACCGCATGCTCGAACTGGCCACCGCCATGCCCGGCTTCGTGGCCACCAAGACCTTTGTGGCCGAAGACGGCGAACGCGCCACGCTGGTGGAATTTGCCGACGAAGCGTCGCACCAGGCCTGGGCCCGCCACCCCGAGCATGTGCAGGCCCAGGCCCAGGGCCGTGCAGTGTTCTATGACGATTACACGCTTCAGGTGTGCAAGGTGCTGCGGGAGTCGAACTTCAAAGCGTGATGCTCGGTTCGACGACATCTGCTCGAGATGAGTCCGGACCGTACATGTTGTTCGAAGCGGGATCAGGACGGTGGGGCGTGCTCGTCCGAGCGGGATCAGGCCGGCGGGGCGCGCTGTTCCGCTCATGTCACCCGGCGTCGGCCTGGCGGCCGCCGCCTCCTTCTTTACTTCGCTACACAGCACGCCCCACCACCCTGATCCTTCGGCAGCGGCTCTTCTCGAACGTTGGCCCCGTCACAACCGGTGCCGGCCGAGGGTGTTGGGTGGCCGGCGTAGCGAGGTAAAGAAGGAGCCGGCGCCC
>JAYUQE010000323.1:0-3657 GCA_043756905.1 Burkholderiales bacterium
AACCTGAAGCTGGAGTGGCGCAGCGACGGCACGGTGCTAAAGGTTGAAAGAGCGGTCGAGCAAGCCGGCAAGCCTGGCAAGGCGGGCAAGCCCGAAGCCGCGGCGGCGCTGGCCTGGCTGATCGACCTGAAGCCCCTGGGCGAGGCAGCGCGGCCGCAGGCCTTGGTGCTGGAATGGGCGGCTCCCGGCGCGGCCGGCCTGGTGCGCAACGTTCGGGTTGAGTCAAGCGCCGACGCGCAGGCCTGGCTCGCCGCGGGCCAGGCCGTGTTGGTGGAACTGGCCGGCGCGGCCGGCGCGCCCAGGCAAGTCATCCAAAACCGCCTGGCGCTGGCGGCGCTGCCCGTGAACACGCGCTACTTGCGCCTGCGTGCCGACGCTGCACTGGGTCTGAGCCGGGTGCAGGCCGAGCTGGCCCAGGCCGCGGCCGTGGACCTTGCCGCCCTCGACAGCGCGCGCTTCGAATTGCGCGATGACCAGATTGACCTGGGTGTCACGCTGCCCATATCGCGCATCGAGTTTCACCTCGGCGCGGGCAATGCCGTGGTGCCCGTGAGCCTGGATCGCCGTGCCCTGCAACCCGAGCGCAGTGGCGCGTCAAACTGGGAGCCGTTTGCCAGCCACACCGCCTTTGCCCTGCGACATGATGGCCAGACTTTGCACTCGCCGCCACTGGAACTGAACGGCCTGCCGTTGCGCGAGCTGCGCTTTCGCAGCCACGCCGCAGTGGGGCCGCAAGCGGTGAGCGTGAGCTGGCGCGCGCCGCAACTGCTGTTTGCCGCCACCGGCACGCCGCCGTATCGCCTGGCCATCGGGCGCGAGCGCGCGCGCAGCGCGGCCTTGCCGCGCGCCGCATTGCTTCCAGGCTACCAAGACGGCGACGAGTTCAAGTTGCCCAGCGCCACGCTCGGGCCGTTGCAGGTGAAGGCAACAACCGGCACGCTGGCCGATGCCAGCCCCGACCAGCGCCGCCGCTGGCTGCTGTGGGCCGCACTGGCCGCGGCCGTGGCCGGCCTGGGCGTACTGGCCTGGAGCTTGATGCGCGAGATGCGCAAGCCCGGCAGGGCGCGGTGAGCTGCGGCGGCGCAAAAGTAGCCCCCGTTGATACCCGGCGCGCCACCATGGTGAACGCGCCATGCAATGGCCAGCACGGGTCACTGTCCGCTGCATGATGTGCTTGCAATCTGCGCTTGCGTGATGTGGTGTTCAACACCCGCCGCCACTTCAACTCAACCTCGACCGCAGTTTGAACTCAACACCACGAAAGCCCCCCTTGAGCGACCACCCCAACCAATTCACCCTGCTGCGCCAGCGCCGCTTCGCCCCCTTCTTCTGGACCCAGTTCCTGGGCGCGGCGAACGACAACGTCTTCAAGTTCGCCTTCACCATGCTGGTGACCTACCGGCTCAGCGTGAGCTGGCTGCCGCCGGCGCAGGCCGGGCTGGTGATCGGCGCGGTGTTCATCGCGCCGTTCCTGCTGTTCTCGGCCACCGCCGGGCAGTTGTCTGACAAGTATGACAAGGCCACCCTGACCCGCATGGTGAAGAACCTGGAGCTGTTCATCATGCTGCTGGCGGCGGTGGGGCTGTTCACCAGCCAGGTGCCGCTGCTGCTCGGGTGCATCTTCCTGTTAGGCCTGCACAGCACCTTGTTCGGGCCGGTGAAGTACGCCTACTTGCCGCAGCACCTGGGCGAGCGCGAACTCACCGGCGGCAACGGCATGATCGAAATGGGCACCTTCGTGGCCATCCTGCTGGGCAACGTGGTCGGCGGCATCCTGATCGCCCTGCCCGGCTCGGCCTGGATCGCCGGCGCACAGGCGGTGGCCGCAGCCTGCCTGGCCCTGGCCGTGGCCGGGCGGGTGGCGGCGCAGTTCATTCCCGCCACGCCGTCCACCGCGCCGAATTTGGTCGTGAACTGGAACCCCTTCACCGAGACCTGGCGCAACCTCAAGCTGGCACGCCAAAACATCGTTGTGTTTCGCTCGCTGCTGGGCATTTCATGGATGTGGTTCTTCGGCGCCGTGTTCCTGGCGCAGTTCCCTGCGTTCGCCAAAGACGTGCTGCATGGCGATGAGCATGTGGCCTCGCTGCTGCTGGTGGTGTTTTCGGTGGGTGTCGGCTTGGGCTCGCTGTTATGCGAAACGGTCAGCCGCCGGCATGTGGAGATCGGCCTGGTGCCGCTGGGCGCCATCGGCATGAGCGTGTTCGCCGCCGACCTGTACTTCGCCGCGCGCGGCCTGCCCGCTGTGCCGGCGCAGGGCTTGGGCGAGTTCATGGCGCAGCCGGCACATTGGCGCGTGTTGTTCGACTTGTTTGCCCTGTCGCTCAGCGCCGGCCTGTACAGCGTGCCGATGTACGCACTGATCCAGTTGCGCTCACCGCCCAGCCACCGTGCCCGCATCATCGCGGCCAACAACATTCTCAACGCCTTGTTCATGATCGCCAGCAGCCTGTTGGTGGGCGCCTTGCTTGGCGCCGGCATGAGCATCCCGCAGGTCTTCGGCCTCACCGCCTTGGCCAATGCGCTGGTGGCGGGCTACATCTTCCTGCTGGTGCCCGAATACCTGCTGCGCTTCGTGGCCTTCATGGCATCACGCTGCATCTACCGCTTTCGCGTCACGGGCGACGAACACATTCCCACCACCGGTGCGGCCGTGATCGTGTGCAACCACGTCAGCTATGTTGATGCCGTGCTGCTGATGGCTGCCAGCCCGCGGCCGATTCGTTTCGTGATGGACGCGGGCATCTTCAAGCTGCCGCTGGTGGGCACCTTGTTCCGCTTGGCTAAGGCCATTCCGATCGCATCCCAAAAGACCGATCCACTGCTGTATGCAGCCGCCTTCGAGGCTGCCGACAAAGTGCTGGCCGAAGGCGATCTGCTGGGCATCTTCCCCGAGGGCGGCCTGAGCCCTGACGGCAGCTTGCAGCCGTTCAAGGGCGGCATCATGAAGATCCTGGAACGCCGTGCGGTGCCGGTGGTGCCGGTGGCGCTGCACAACCTGTGGGGCTCGTACTTCTCGCGCATGGGCGGGCGGGCGATGACCAAGCCGTTTCGCCGCGGCCTGTTCAGCCGCGTGGGCGTCACGGCCGGGTCCGCCGTGGCTGCCACGCAGGTCACGCCCGAGGTCTTGCAAGGCCGTGTTCGCGATCTGTTGCGGGGCTGAATTCGAGTCGGCCCCGATGGGCAGACAGATACCTTGGTGCTAGCCTGCGACAACGATGAACTGGCAACAAGGAGCGCACATGCCGAGCTTGAACGTCAATGGCAGCAACCTGAACTTCGAGGCCGAGCCCGACACCCCGCTGCTGTGGGTGCTGCGCGAGCAACTCGGCCTCACGGGCACCAAATACGGCTGCGGCATCGCCGCTTGCGGCTCCTGCACGGTGCATATCGACGGCGTGCCCACACGCTCGTGCGTGCGCCCGGTGTCCAGCGTGGGTGCGCAGGAAAAAATCATCACCATCGAAGGCCTGGCGCCCAACGCATCGCACAACCTGCAAAAGGCCTGGGCCGAGCTCGATGTGCCGCAGTGCGGTTTCTGCCAAAGCGGCATGTTGATGGCTGCGGCGGCGTTGCTCAAGGCCAAGCCGCAGCCCACCGACGCCGACATCGACAGCGCCATGACCAACATCTGCCGCTGCGGCACCTACAACCGCG
>JAYUQE010000324.1:0-10240 GCA_043756905.1 Burkholderiales bacterium
GAAGCCTACGCGGCGAAGAAGTAAGGGAATCGTGCAGACCGGCTGCTGGCGGCGCGGCGAGCGCTGCAGCGTGAGCGAACGGGCGCCGGGTGTGAGCCACGCCATCAGCCGGTAGCCCTGGCTCCGGCAGCACCCAGGCGCTTGCCAACCCCAAGCAAGCGCCGCTACACTTACCCACATGGCTAACCATTCAGCCCGCCTGTCGGAGGTGTTCTACGCGCTGGCTGACCCCACGCGCCGTGCCATCGTCGGCGTGTTGGGCGGCGGGCCGGCGTCGGTGTCGGCACTGGCCGCGCCCTATGCCATGGCATTGCCTTCGTTCATGAAGCACGTGGCTGTGCTTCAGCGTTGCGGCCTCATCCGTTCAAGCAAGCTCGGGCGCGTTCGCACCTGCGAGCTCAAGCCCAAGACCCTGTCGCTGGCCGATGCCTGGCTGGCCGAGCAGCGTGCTACATGGGAATCTCGCACCGACCGTTTGGCCGCCTTGGCCGAAAAACTTCACCAAGAGGAACTGCAACGTGACAAACCCAAACCCCGCGGCCGTTGAGCCGAACGACCTCGTCATCTCGCGCCTGGTGCGCGCCCCCAGGGCCCTGTTGTGGCAAGCCTGGGCCGACCCGCAATTGCTGAAGGAATGGTGGTGCCCCAAGCCCTGGGTCACCGAGGTGCGCGCCTTTGACATGCGCCCAGGCGGCGCGTTCCACACCTTCATGAGTGGGCCCGATGGCGGCACCAGCGACAACCCGGGCTGCTTTCTTGAAGTCCTGCCGCAGCAGCGCATCGTGGTCACGTCGATGCTGCTCGGCGGCTGGCGGCCGGCCACGCCCTGGATGCCGTTCACCGGCATTTTTTCAATGGCCGATGAAGGCGACGGCACGCGCTATGTGGCCACCGCCATGCACCCCGACCAAGCCACGCGCGACAAGCACGAAGAGATGGGCTTCTATGAAGGCTGGGGCACCTGCATCGACCAGCTCGAAGCCTTTGCGCAGCAACTGCGTTGATGAGCGACCCGAGGCCGGCCAAGCCGGCTGCTCCCGCGCCGGCCTGAGTAGTCCGGCAGGGCCGGATCTACTCAAGGCGCGCGCCCGCCGCTGCCGGCCACATCAAGGCTTCCGGAACAGATCCTTCTGAATGCCGGCTTGCGCAAAGATGTGGTCGCGCGACGCTTCCAGCTCGCGCCGCAGCTTGCCCAGGTTCACATCCACCATGCGCCCCTTCCACTTGCGAATGGCGCCGGCCACGATCACCGTTTCGACATTGCTGCGATCCATCAGCGACACCACGGCGCCCGGCACATGGTTCAGCGGTGCGACGTTGATGGCTTCGGCGTCGAGGATGATGATGTCGGCTTCCTTGCCCGGCGTCAGCGAACCCACCTTCTTCTCTAGCTTCAGGTCGCGTGCGCCATTCACGGTGGCCCAGCGCAGCGCATCAACGGTGGTGGCCAGCGCTGGCAGGCTGGTTTCGGCCGGGCCGTTTTCGCCCAGCGCGCGGCCGTTGAGGAACATGCGTTGCAAGGCCATGGCGCTGCGCATCTGGGTGAAGAAGTCAGCCGTCAGCGTGCATTCCACGTCGGTGGAAAGTGAAGGCTGGAAGCCCAGGTCGAGTGCCTTCTGAATCGGCGGCGTGCCGTGGCGCATGTTCATTTCGATGGGCACGGCGAGCGACACACCGGCGCCGGCATCGCGCGCCATTTGCCACGCGAAGTCAGACATGCCGGTCATGTGGATGAACAGGTTATCGGGCCCGAACGCGCCTGCGGCGGCCAGCGCATCGAAGGTGGGCCGCATGCCAAAGGTGCCCACGATGTGCGCCGCCACTGGCAGGCCGAGGTCGCGGCCGGTCTTCCAGGCGAGTTCATGGCCAGGCAAGTAAATCTCGCCGCCCATGAACATCGACAGCAACTGGTCGCTGCTGCTGAAGTGTTGCAGCTTGATGCGCTTGGCGTCCCCCGGGTACTGGTTGCCGGCCACGCCGCCGGCGCTTTCGAAGTAGCCGAACACGGCGCGCTGCTCGCCGTCGCGCAGCGCCTTGATGGTGGCGTCGCTGTGCGCGGGTGAATGGTGGATTTGCGAGATGTCGAACACCGTGGTCACGCCGGCGTCGAGCTGGCTCAGGCTGCCGAACAGGGTGCTGATGTAAACATCTTCGGGCCGGTATTGCGGCGCGAAGGTGAGCAAGATTTTCTGGAAATAGTTCTGCGTCGTGCGCGCATCCAGGCCGTCGAACAGCAGGCCGTCGGCCAGGTAGCTGCGCAACGCGGTTTCGAACAAGTGGTGGTGGGTGTCGATGAAGCCGGGCATCACGATGCGTCCGCGGGCGTCGATCTCGGCCGCGCCGCCGACCTTCAGGTTGCGGCCCACCGCGACGATCTTCTTGCCTTCGACCAACACGTCGGCCTCGGCGAAGTCGCCCACCGCGGGGTCCATCGACATCACCGCGCCGCGGCGAATCACATAGCGGCGGCCATGCCGCCCGCTGTGCTCGGGCTCTTTGCGTTCGCCTGCGGCGGCAGGGGGCGGGTTGAGCAGTGCCATGCCACCCGCGGCGGCTGTGGCGCTGCCTGCGGCGGTGGCTTTGAGAAAACCGCGCCGCGCATTCCAGCGCGTGCTGGCGCGCGGGCTTTGCGCGGCGTGGTCTTGCGGCTGGCCTGAATCGCAGAGCTTGCACATGGGGCTGTCTCCTGGTGGGTGGCCTGGTTCACGCCAGGCCTGGTTGGGCGGGTGCGCAGCCATCATGGCATCGCCGGCCTTCAGTGCCAAGCAGGCACACCTAGCAGGCACACCTGGAAGCAAGCCGCTGAAGCCGCTGCGATCAACCTTCGTTCATCCAGGCAGGAATGTCACGCTGCCCATGCAGCACGCGCCACACGTCAAGGTGCTCTGCGTGCTCGAAGTAGAAAACCAGGTAGGGGAATCCGGTCAAGGGCCAGTGTCGCAAGCCTGGCAGATTCAATTCGTGGGCGTAGTGTGGCGAACCGGTGCCGGGCCATTGGCCAATGTGCGCATAGGCCTGCTCAAGTGCGGTCACAAAGGCCAGTGCGGCGTGTTCGGCGCCTTCGCTCAGGCAGTGGGTGATGGCCTCGTCGACATCAAGGTTGGCCCGTTCGCGCGGGACGACGGGCTTGACTCTCACCGTACGGTGATGCGCTTGGCGCCGCGCCTTGGGCCGAGCTTGATGCGTTTGCGCAAGGCGGAAAAATACGCTGCGTCCGCCGGCGCCGCCGACCTGGAATTTCCGCCCTGCACAAGCAGGCCGCGAAGCTGCAGGCGCGTCTGATCCTTGCGAATCAGCTCGCGCAAGTACTCGCTGCTGGTGCCGAAGCCCCGGCTTGCAACTTGTTCGTCAACAAAGCTCTTCAGCGCTTCGGGCAGCGAAATGTTCATCGTGGTCATGCACGAATGCTAGGGCGCTTGGCAAAATTTGGCAAACCGTGCCGGCAGCCTCTCAGGTCGGCATAGGGCTGCGCGTTGCGCACTGCCATGCCCTTGAGGTACATCAAGCGGCCGCCTGCGCGCCGCCTTTAGGCTGCGTGGCAAGACGCACCACCTGCCATCAACCAGCACGCAAGCCGTGCCCAAGGAGAGCTGCCATGCGCGCGGGCCCATTGACGCTGCTTTTTGCCCTGCTGACCGTGGCCGCATGCACGCGGCCGAATACCGACACCGCTGCCACCGTGGCGGCACCCGCGGCGGTGGCCACCGCCGCGGCCAGTGCCGCCATCAAAGGTGACCTGGGGCCACCGCAGGGTGAACCCGTTAAGGCCGTGTTGACCAGCCCGCCCCATGTGCCGCCCGCCACCGGCCGCACGGTGCCGGCCAAGGTGATCGTGGAGCTGGAGGTGATTGAAAAGGACATGCCCATTTCCGAAGGTGTGAGCTACACCTTCTGGACCTTCGGCGGCACCGTGCCGGGCAGCTTCATTCGCGTGCGCCAGGGCGACACGGTGGAGTTCCACCTGAAGAACGCGCCCGATTCGAAGATGCCGCACAACATTGATTTGCACGGCGTCACCGGCCCGGGCGGCGGCGCGTCTTCCAGCTTCACCGCGCCGGGGCATCGCACGCAATTCACCTTCAAGGCCTTGAACGCCGGCCTGTACGTGTACCACTGCGCCACCGCGCCGGTGGGCATGCATGTGGCCAACGGCATGTACGGCCTGATCCTGGTCGAGCCGCCGCAAGGCCTGCCCAAGGTGGACCGCGAGTACTACGTGATGCAGGGCGACTTCTACACCGTTGGCAAATATCGCGAGAAGGGCTTGCAGCCGTTTGACATGCAAAAGGCCATCGACGAACGGGCCACCTACGTGTTGTTCAACGGCAGCGAAGGCGCGCTCACGGGCGACAAGGCGATCACCGCCAAAGTGGGCGAAACGGTGCGCCTGTACGTGGGCAATGGCGGGCCGAACCTGGTGTCGAGCTTTCACGTGATTGGCGAGATTTTCGACAAGGTGTGGTTCGAAGGCGGCTCGCGTTTTCAAGAGAACGTGCAGACCACGCTGGTGCCCGCAGGCGGCGCGGCGATGATGGAATTTCAGCTCGAAGTGCCGGGCAGCTATGTGTTGGTCGATCACTCCATCTTTCGTGCCTTCAACAAGGGCGCGCTGGCCATCCTGAAGGTTGATGGGCCGGAGAACAAGGCCATCTACTCGGGCAAGGAAGTTGACGAGGTGTACCTGGGTGACCGGGCCCAGCCCAACCTGGCGGCCGTGGCCGCGGCGGCCAAGTCGGCACAGAGCGGCGCCTTGACCGTGCCCGAGCAGATGAAAGCCGGCCAGGCGCTTTTCGCCGGCACCTGTTCCACCTGCCACCAGGCCAGTGGCGCGGGCTTGCCCGGTGTGTTCCCGCCCCTGGCAAAGTCAGACTGGTTGGCGGCCAACCCGAAGCGCGCCATTGACGTGGTGCTGCATGGCATGAGTGGCCCGGTGAAGGTCAACGGCCAGGACTACAACTCGGTGATGCCGCCCATGAACCAGCTCAACGATGACGAAGTGGCCAACATCCTGACCTACGTGGCCGGCAGTTGGGGCAACCCGGGCGGCAAGGTCAGCGCGGCCGAAGTGGCCGAGCGGCGCAAGCTCAAGCCCGCCGCGGCCGGCTCGGGGCATTGATGCGCAGGCGCGGCGTTTGCAGCGTGGCCACGCTGGCTGGGGCGGTTGCCCTGGCCGGTGGTGCACCGGTGTCGCACGCGAACGGCCGTTATGTGGCCTTGCCCGTCGGCGAGTTCAGCTCGGTGCTGAAGTATGACGACACCGGCGCACGGGTGCGCGTGGCCGCGTTCAAGCTGATGGACCGGCCCGTCACCAACGCCGATTTCCTGGCCTTCGTGCGCGCGCAACCGCAGTGGCGGCGCGGCGCCGTGGCCGGCGTGTTCGCCGAAGCGCGCTACCTTTCACACTGGGCCGGGCCCTTGCAATTGGGCCCGCTGGCCTTGCCACAGCAGCCGGTGGTGTGGGTGAGCTGGTTCGCCGCCAACGCGTACTGCCAGGCGCAAGGGGCGCGCCTGCCAAGCTGGTCGCAATGGGAATACGCCGCCGCGGCCGACGACACCCACACCGACGCGCGGGCCGACCCTGCCTGGCGCGAACGCATCCTGGCCTGGTATGCGCAGCCCTCGCGGCAAGCGCTGGCGCCGGTGGGCCTGCGGCGGCCGAATGCCTATGGCGTGCGCGACCTGCACGGCCTGGTGTGGGAGTGGACGGATGACTTTTCCGCGCTGCTGGTTTCAGCCGACAACCGCGACCAGGGCGACCCGGACCGGCTCAAGTTCTGCGGCGCCGGTGCGCTCTCAATCAACGATCGAGAAAACTATGTGGTGCTGATGCGCGTGGCCATGCTGTCGTCGCTCGAAGGCGCTGATGCCACGGCCAACATGGGCTTTCGCTGCGCCCGCTGAAAGGGAGTTGAAATGGGCCGTGTGTTCACTGCCGTGTTGCTCGCCGCGGGCCTGGCTCCCTGCCTGGCGCTTCACGCCGCGCCGGCCACCGCCGTGCCACGCGATTCGGTCTACCAGCTCGCCGCGCCGCTGAAAGACCAGTCCGGCAAAACGTTCACCTTGGCCGACAAACGCGGCCACGCACAGGTGGTGGTGATGTTCTACACCTCGTGCTCATTCATCTGCCCCACCATCATCGACACCGTGCAGCACCTCGAACGCCAGCTCAAGCCCGAAGAGCGCGCGCAACTGGGCGTGCTGATGATCTCGCTTGACCCCAAGCGCGACGACCCCGCCGCGCTCAAAGCCACCGCCGACAAGCGCCAACTCGACCTCTCCCGCTGGACCCTGGCGCAGCCGCGCGCGGCTGACCTGCGGGCCATTGCCGGCCTGTTGGGTGTGCGCTATCGCCCACTGGCCGATGGCGAGATCAACCACACCGGCGTGCTGGTGTTGCTCGATGCCGATGGCCGTGTGCTGGCGCGCAGCAGCAAGACCGCGGGCGCGGTGGAGCCGGCGTTCCTGCGCAGCGTGCGCGCGGTGCTGGCAGCGGGTTGATGTGGCAGTCTTCCATGTTCCGAGGCGTTGCCCCGCATCATGAAAAGTCAGACCCCCGCCCAGCGTGACTACTCGAGCACGACTCGCGGGAAGTAGAACGACACCACCCAGTTCGGCACATCAACGATGGAGCTGATGCGCAAGTCAGCGCACACGCTGCACAGCATGTAGGCGTCAATCGGCGAATAGCCGTAGCGCTTGCTCAAGAGTTCAACCATTTCCGACACCGCCATGCGTGCGCCGCTCATCAAGTCAGGCCCGATGCCGGTGGTGACCTCGTAGCCCTTCGCGTCGAGATGGCGGCTCACCGGGCCGGGGGTCACGTAGCGCGGCCCGCGCAGGTTGGCGCCTTTGATCAATTCGAACTTCAGGCTCACATCGAACGCGCTTTCAATGGCGGTGCCGCAGACCTCGCCGTCGCCCTGCGCGGCGTGGGTGTCGCCCACCGAGAAGATCGCGCCGTCCACTTCCACCGGCAAGTACAGCTCGGTGCCTTCGGCAATGTCGCGCACGTCCATGTTGCCGCCCACGTTGCGTGGCGGAATGATGCTGTGCAGGCCGGCTTGCGCCGGTGCCACACCGATGGTGCCGCACATCGGCTTGAGCGGCACCCGCCCGCCTGGCCCGTACATGGCCGGGGCCAGGCTGGCGTCATAGAGCCAGTGGTGCAGCTTCGCATCCGGGAACTGATCGGTGAGCAAGCCGAAACCCGGGATGTTGCCCGTCCAGCCCCAGCCGGAAGGCCGGAACGACAGCACGGTGACCTTCAAGGCATCGCCCGGTTTGGCGCCGTCGATGAAGACCGGCCCCGTTACCGGGTTCACGCGCGCCAGGTCAAGCTTGGCCAGATCCGCCGCCGTGGAGGTGCGCGAGAGCTGGCCCGATGAGGCGTCAAGCGTCTCGAAATGAACGCTCTCACCAGGTGCCACCGTGACCCGAGGCGGGAAGGCGTTGTTCCAACCGTGGTGAATGTGGTGGCGGTGGATGGTGTGATGGTCGTGTGCGCTCACGATGAACTCCTCTACACCGCCACGGTCAACGCGCCGTCGATCACCAGGTTGGTTCCTGAAATGCGGCCGGCCATGGGGCTGGCCAGGAACACCACGCCGGCGGCCACCTCCTGCGCCGTACCGAACTTGCCCGTGGGGTTGACCTTGAGCGTGGAGTCATAGAGATCGGGCATGTTCTTTTCGATGGTCTGCCAGATGCCACCATCGAAGTAGGTGTTGCCCGGCGATACGCAGTTCACGCGAATGCCTTTGGCCACCAGTTGGCGGCTCAGGCCCTTGGCGTAGTGGATCAACGCGGCTTTCATCGCGCCGTAGGAACCCGCGGCGAAGTCGACCTCGAAGCCCGACACGCTGGAGATCAACACGATCGAGGCGCAACTTGACTTTTCAAGAAAGGGCACGGCCGCGGCCACGGCATTCACGGTGTGCATCATGTCGACGCGAAAACTCTTTTCCCAGGTCTCGGCCGAGTCGCCCACGGCCAGCGCGCTAACGTTACAGATGAGCACATCGATGCCGCCCAGTTCGCCGGCGCTGCGCGTGATCCAGCCTTGCAGCGCGGCGGCATCGGCCACGTCGAGCGCATGGCCGAAGGCGTTCACGCCTTGGGCTTTCAGGGCCGAGACCGCGGCGCCCACCTCTTCGGCGTTGCGCGCACAGATCGAGACGTTCGCGCCTTCGGCCGCGAAGCCCTGCGCCACCGCGCGGCCAATGCCCTTGCTGCCACCGGTGATGACGGCACGTTTGCCCTTGAGTCCGAGGTCCATGTCAAGTCTCCTTGGTCGTGAATGAATGGTGCTGCGCGGGGTGCGCTCAGAGAACGGGTCAATGCAGTGGCCGGGCCGTTCAGCGGCCCCAGAACGTGCGTGTGGCCAGGCGCGCGCCTTCGGCCATGGCGGCCAACTTGGCCCACACCACGTCGGGGTCCACCGCGGCCTGGCCGACCCAGGTGCCGAAGCCGCAGTCGCTGCCGGCCATGACGTTTTCACGGCCCACCAGCCGCGCGTAATGGCCGATGCGCTGGGCAATGAGTTCAGGGTGTTCGATGAAGTTTGACTTGGACTCAATCACGCCCGGGATCAGCAGCTTGCCCTGCGGCAACTTCACGGTTTCGAACAAGGTCCACTCATGCGCATGGCGCGGGTTCGCGGCTTCCAAAGCAATGGCTGTGGGCCGGGCCTTGAAGACGATGTCGATCACATCGGCCAGCGGCACATCGCAATGGTGCGGGCCTTCATAGTTGCCCCAGCACAGGTGCATGCGCAGCCTGTCGGGCGCGATGTTCGAAAGCGCGTGGTTCAACACTTCAACATGGAGCTGCGCTTTCTTGCGCCATTCGGCCAGGCTCAGGTCGGCATGTTGAATATGGCGGCCCATGCCCAGATCAGGGCAGTCGATCTGCAGCACGAAGCCGGCCGCGGCAATGGCTTCGTATTCCACGCGCATCGCATCTGCAATGGCATACAGGTACGCCTCCTCGCTGGGGTAATGCTCGTTGCGAAAGAACAGTGCCACCACGCCCGGTGAAGCCGCGGTGAGAAAGCCTTCGCTCGCTTTCACCAGGGCCAGCGCGGCCTTCAAGTGGGCCGTGTCGGTGAGCGCCGCATCGGGGTCGCGCACCTGGATCGCGGCATTGCAAGTGGGCGTCTTTCGGCGCGAACGCCCCGGGTCGCCGAACACGCGCTTGGCCAGGCCCGGAAAGCCAACCAGGTCTTGGTAGACGAAGCTGTTGTCGGCCCCGCCAAAGCCGCTGAGCCGGTCTTTGATGTAGGTGGCGTAGCTGGGCTTGCTCATCTCGCCGTCGTTGATGATGTCGATGCCGGCCTGCGCCTGCTTGCGCACCACCTCTGCCACCGCGCTGGCCACACGCTGCTCAAGCGCTGCCGCTTCCACCGGCACACCTTCTTCCTTGGCGTACATCATGCGGATCAGATCGTCTGGCCGCGGCAGGCTGCCGGTGTGGGTGGTCAGGAAACGCTCGGTGCTGTGCTGCATGCGACACCCTCGGGTTGTGCGGCCATCGTAGGAGGTTTGCGCCAGCTTGCCACTGCACGCTTCCACGGGGGCGGCGTGCGCCGCGCCGCGCCGAACCCTGCCGCCGCACCGGGTGGGCTACCAGTTGGCGCGCCTGTGATGAAAACGCCCATGCAAGCAAGTGTGCTGGCTTGTGGCGGCGGCGTGGCCGTGACCATGGCCGCAGTGGAGGCAGCGCGTGCGGGCGCGCGCAGCTTGCTGGTGGAACGCCATGGCTTCCTGGGTGGCAACGCCACGGCCGGTAGGCCATCGCGCCTGAAGTGGCGTCGCGCACCACGGCCCGCCGCGTGCCGAGAGACTTACACCAATGCCGGCGCCAGCCCGCCGGGAAAGACTTACACCAATAAAAGGGTGAATTCGTGGCCAAAGACTTACACCATTTTTCGCGTGCATCCACAAGTGTTTTCGATAGTGCCGCGCACGCACGGCGTCGTTAAGATGGTTGCGTCGTTGTGATGAACTCAAGTTGCAATGACATTCGATTCATCAGGTTGAGCCTGGTTGATAACCGCTACATGTAACTACTTTTTATAAGGCAGCATCATGAGAACACTGAATACTGAAGAGTTGATCCAGGTCTATGGCGGTGGTGGTCGTCGCCCGGCGCGCCGTGCCTGCAAACGCCGCGGCGGCGGTGGCGGCTCTGGCAGCGGCGGCGGCGGCGGTGGCGGCTCCGGCAGCGGCGGTGGCGGTGGCGG
>JAYUQE010000325.1:0-3654 GCA_043756905.1 Burkholderiales bacterium
CAGCGACGCGCTGGTGCCGCTGGCGCTGGCCGTCACGCTGGTGGCGGCGTCGGCAAAGTTGCGCATCGGGTCATAGGCCACGGCCACGCTGCTCGACAAGCCCAGGCCGTTGCCCAGCACCACGGTTTTGAGCACATTGGGCGTGGCCACGCTGCCGGTGAAGATGACGTAGGTGTTGCCGCCACTGTTGGTGCGGAAGTTGACGGTGGCACGCCGGCGCAGGGCTTCACTGCGAGCGTATTGAATGTCGCTGCCCAGGCTGGCCATGGCGCCTTCCAGGCGCATGCGTGCGGCAATCTCGGCAAAGCTCGGCACCGCCACCACGGCCAGCAAGCCGGCCACGGCCATGCCCACCAGCAGCTCCACCAACGTGAAGCCGTGCGACGTTCGAACTGCCGGGCGCTGCGGCGCGCGTTGCCTCATCACCGGCTCCAGCATGCCGCGGGGGTGTACGCGGCGTTGCCGTTGGTCACGGTCATCACCAGCGTGGCGCAACCGGTGTCACCGGTCTGGCTCTTGCCGCTGGCGGCCGTGGCGGTGAGGGTGTAGCCGGTGCCGGAGGCCGAGGCCAGGGTCAGTGAGTAGTAGCCATTCGGGCTGGTGCTGCTGCCAAAGCCCAGGTCGGTGACGAGCTCGGCGGCGTAGCTCAGGTTGTTGGCGCGCCAGCGCTCTTGCGCATGGGCAACTTGCGTGGTGATGTCCAGCGCATCGGCGCGCCGCGCCTGGCGCAGCTTGGCCAGGAACGAGGGCACGGCCACGCTGGCCAGGATCGACGCCACCACCAGGGCCACCATCAACTCCACCAGCGTGAAGCCGCGCGGCGCGAAGTGAGCGGGGCCGCTGCGGCGCGGTGAGAAGGGGGACGCAAGGGCTTTCATCCCTCGCCATTTCGGCCGGGCGCGAATTGAATTGAGGGCTGTTACACGGCTATTACGAACGACCGGCGAACCGTGCCAGGTGTCACGCTCGGCGCTGGCCGCGGCACTCAAGTCGGGGGCGGGTGCGCCGAAATGTGACTTGAAGTGTCCTGGTGATGCGGGCCCCAAGGCCGGCCGAAACCGGCTGTCCGCCGCGTCGGTGCGGCGGTGGCCTGCGCACCAGGGTGTTATCGACAGCCTGTGGAGAAAGCAAATGAACACCCCCCGTCAGAACGGTTTCACGTTGATCGAAGTCATGGTCACGGTGGCCATCATCGGCATCTTGAGCGCCGTGGCCTTGCCGGCGTACGACGGCTACCTCAAGCGCTCGCGTGTGCCGGCGGCGCTGGACGCCTTGTCGGCCTACCTCACGCGCATGGAGCAGCGCTTCCAGGACACCGGCACCTATGCCAACGGCGCGGCCTGCGCCGCCAACCTGCCCAGCGCCGCTGACTTCACCTTGAGCTGCGCGCTGAGTGCGGCCAACCAGAACTTCACCGCCACGGCCACCGGCTCGGGGCGCATGGCCGGCTACAGCTACAGCATCAACCACGTGGGCCTGCGCCGCACGCTGGCCCACCCCAAGGGCGTGCCGGTCACCAACTGCTGGTCGACCCGCGGCGCGGTCTGCGACACCTGAGGCAACAGGCAAGACCTGACCCCCATGCGCCACATCACACGCGGCTTTTCGCTCATCGAACTGGTGGTGGCCCTGGCCATCCTCAGCGTGATGGTCATGGCCTCTGGCACCTATTTTGGTGAGTTCATCCACAACGCCAAGCTGCGCGAAGCCGGCAACACGCTGTACAGCGAAATGCTGATGGCGCAGAGCGAGGCCGTGAAACGCAATGCGCGGGTGCGGCTGGTGGTGAACGCCACCGTGGTCAACACGGTCGAGGTGGCCACCAACACCACATTGCGCACCTTCACATTCAGTGGCGATGTCAGCGCCAGCGCGGCCACCATTGTGTTCGGCAGCGACGGGCGGCCCACGCCGTTTGGCGGCCCCACCGCGGTGGTGAACCTGGCCAAGACCGGCGTCACCTGCTCGGCCGATGTGCGCTGCCCCGGCCTGCGCATCGACGCCGGCGGCGCCACGCGCCTGTGCGCCAGCCACCTGGTGAACTGCACGTGAAGACGTCTGGCCGACCGCTGGTTCAAAAGGGCGCCGGGCTGATCGACGCCCTCATCGCCCTGGCCATCCTGTCGTTCGGCATCCTGGGCATGACCCAGCTGCAAAACCGCCTGGTCATGCAGGCCACTGAATCGCAACACCGCACCACGGCCGTGCAGTTGAGCGACGAGCTGCTCAACACGGCCTTGGTCGACGCCGCCAATGCCGCTTGCTACACCGTGCCGCCGGCCGGCGCCTGCGCCAACGCCACGGCGCTTGCGCGCACCGCGGCGTGGGCCGCCTCGGCCGCCGAAGTGCTGCCCGCGCCGGCTTCGGCCGGCGCCGTGCTGGGCAACGATGGCCGCTTGACCGTGACGTTAAGCTGGTGGGGCCGTGAATCGCAGGAGCAACGCGCGCTGGTGGGGGTGACCGATGTGCGGCCGTGAGCCCAGTGCTCCGGGTGCACGGGCTGCCCAGCGCGGCCTGTCCATCATCGAACTCATGGTCGGGATGGTCGTGGCCTTGCTGGTCGGCCTGGCCGCCACCGGCGCGGCCTTGAGCTTCAGCGCCACGCAGCGCCAGGGCATCGGCGCGGGCGGCGTCACGGTGAACGTGACCACGGCGCTGGCGTCGATCAAGAACGACCTGTCTTCCGGTGGCCTGGGCTTCTTTGGCGATTCGGCCTACCTGTGTGCCACGCTGGACTTGAGCAACGCCGCCGCGGTGCTGGCCGACAACGCCGCCTTCGTGCCGGTGCGCATCACGCGCGAACTGCCGCATGACCGCATCGACGTGCTGTTCGGCAGCCGCGTCGAAGGCGGCGCCAAGGTGCAACTGCGCGGCGCCTCGGACGGCAACAGTGCCTTGCTCGATTCCTTCCTGCCCGTGCAGGCGAACGATGCGGTGTTGCTGACCCCGGTGCCCGGCGCCGCCGCCGCGCCGTGCCTGGTGCGCAGCGTCACCGGCGTGGCCGCGGCCACCGCCACCACGCCGCAAACCCTGACCTTCGCCAACACCGGCCAGCACAACCAGGCCGCCTTCACGCTGGCGCCCACCTTTGCCGAACGCGCGCGCGTGGGCGTGCTGGGCACGCTGAACTGGAGCCGCTACCGCGTCACCGGCGGCAACCTGGTGCTCGAGCGGCCACTGACCGGTGCCACCGGCGTGATCGCGCGCAACGTGATGGCCTTTCGCGTGCAGTACGGTGTCAGCGCCGCGGCGGCCAACAGCACCGCGCTGGAGAGTTGGGAAGACGCCGAAGGCGGCTGGGCCGCACTGGGCGCGGCCAACATCCCGCGCGTGCGCGCACTGCGCATCGCCGTGCTGGTGCGCAGCCCGCAGCGCGAGAAACCCGACGCCCTGGGTTTTTGCGAATCCACCCGCACCAAGCCGGTGTTGTTTGGCGATGTTGTTGAACCCGACGTTGCCGACTGGGAGTGCTACCGCTACCGCACTGCCATGGTGGTGGTGCCGCTGCGCAACCTGGTGAGGGGCATGAGGCCGCCATGACGCCACAAACACACAAGCCGAAACGCCGCCGGCAACGCGGCGTCACCATGCTGGTGGTGCTGGTGCTGATGACGGTGATGCTGATGGGCGGCATCGCCCTGGCGCGGATGACCG
>JAYUQE010000326.1:0-10225 GCA_043756905.1 Burkholderiales bacterium
GCGCAGTGCTTCGCGCACAACTTCAGCGCCGGCGGCCCCAGTCAGGTGGAACGTTATGATCTGCCGGGCACGGCGAGCATCAACTTCCTGTTGCACGACGTGCTGGGCGGCGGCGGCATGGCGTCGCTGCGCACCGACAACCTGGCCAAGTGCTATGCCCAGGTGCTGCTGGGCATGGCGGTGCCGGTGCCCGATGACTGGGTGCTGTAGGGGGCATCGCGGTTGCAACGCGCGATACAGCGCGTATTTGTGAAACGGGGTACTAAGATCGCCAGGCTTGGCTGAGAAGAAACTTGGAGGTGCAGGTCATGACATGGATCGTTCGCACGTTGTGCTGGCTGTCGTTTCTGCTTGCGCCTGGCGTCCAGGCGGCTGATGCGGTTGCCGGCAGCATCAAGAAGGTGGAAGGCGCGGTGAGCATCGTGCGTGGCGGCGCCACGATCAGCGCCACGCCGGGCACGCCCATCCTGGTTGGCGACCGCATCCGCACCGCGGCTGATGGCACCGTGGGCCTGGCACTGGCCGACGACACCTTGTTCAGCACCGGGCCGAACACCGAGTTGGTGATCAGCGCCTTCCAGTTCAACCCCACCACGCAGGAAGGCAATCTGCTGGCGCGCTTGCTGCGCGGCTCGCTGCATGTGGTGACGGGTCTGATCGGCAAGGTCTCGCCGCAAAACATGAGCATTCAAACGCCCAGCGTGGTGCTCGGCGTGCGTGGCACCGAGTTCATCGTGCAGACTGAAGGCGAGGGCGCGTGAAGGCCCGTGCCTGGGTCGTGCTGGCCGCCGCGGGCTTGGCCGCCTGCGCCAGCCCGCCGCCGCCGCCCCCACCACCACCCCCACCACCGCGCGTGAGTGACCGCATCGTGCTGCTGCCCCAGCCCGATGGCGCGCCCAGCGCCTTGAGCGTGAAGACCGGCCAGGTCGAGCTGGTGCTCGATAAACCCTATGCCACGGCCCAGGTGGCCGGTGGCGCGGCGCAGGCCGGCAGCACCACGGCCGAAGAAGTCAACCAGCGCTATGGCCAGTTGTTGCAGGCCGTGCCGCCGCGGGCCGTGTCGTACCAGGTGTACTTCAGCACCGGCAGCAACGAAGTCACGCCGGCCTCGCAGGCCGAGTTGACGCGCATGCTCGCTGCGCTGGCCACGCGCCCGGCGCCGGAGGTGATCGTCATCGGCCACACCGACCGCGTTGGCGCGCTCGACGCCAACGACAGGCTGTCGCTGGCGCGCGCCGAGTTGATCCGCACGCGGCTGGTGGCCGCCGGCGTGAACGCGCAAAGCATCACGGTGGTGGGCCGCGGCGAGCGCTCACCGCTGGTGCCCACGGCAGACGAAGTGGCCGAGCCGCTGAACCGCCGTGTGGAAGTCAAGGTTCGATAGCGCGCGCCTTTTCTTTCGCCGCTGGGCCAACCCGCGGCTGGTGCGGCCGCTGGCCGGCCTGGCCATCACGGCCATGTTGTTGGCACACACCACCGGCGCGTGGCCGCAGCCCGCGCTGGTGCGGCTCGAAGGCTGGCTCTACGACGCCCGGGTGCGCCTGTTTGCGGCCAACGAACGCGACGCGCGCATCGTCATCATCGACATCGACGAGCGCGCGCTGGCCGAGGTGGGGCGCTGGCCCTGGGGGCGCGACCGCCTGGCCGAACTGGTGCGCCGGCTGTTCGACGAGCAAGGCGTGAGCCTGCTGGGCCTGGACATGATCCTGGCCGAGCCCGACCAGACCTCCGGCCTGCCGCTGATCGAACACCTGGCGCGCGGCACGCTGCGCGACGACGCCACCGTGGGCACGGCGCTGAAGGCGTTGCGCCCGCGGCTCGACCATGACCAGCGCCTGGCCGACACGCTGGCGCGCCACCCGGTGGTGTTGGGCTTTCACCTCTCGCGCAGCCCCGGCGCTGCGCGCAACGGTGTGTTACCGCCGCCCTTGACCTCTGCCACGGCGATGGGGGTGAGCGCAGGCGCGCTGACGCACTGGAATGGTTTCGGCGCCAACCTGGCGTTGCTGCAAGCGGCGGCCAGGCACGGCGCGGGCTCGCTCAATGCGCTGGTCGACCCCGACGGTGTGACCCGCCGCACACCGCTGCTGGCCCGCGTGGGCGACGAGGTGCACGGCGCTTTCGCCCTGGCCCTGGCACGCGCCTGGCTGGGCGCGCCGGCGCCGCAGGTGCGCACCGGCCTGGACGGTTGGCTCAGTGGCGTGGCGCTGGCCGGGCCGCGGGGCAAGCTTCAGGCCGCGGTCGACGCCAATGGCCTGGCGCTGTTGCCCTTTCGCGGCCCGCAGGGCCAGTTTGCCTATGTCTCGGCGGCCGACGTGCTGGCCGCCCGGCTGCCTGCCGGCAGCCTGCGCGGCAAGATCGCGCTGCTGGGCACCACGGCGCCGGGTCTGCTCGATTTGCGCAGCACGCCGGTGGGCGAGGCCTACCCGGGCGTGGAAGGGCATGCCAACTTGCTGTCGGGCCTGCTCGACGGCAGCTTGCGCCACACCAGCGCCGATGCGCGCGCCATCGAGACCCTGCTGGTGCTGGGCATCGGTGTGGTGATGATCATCGTGCTGCCGCGCTGCCGCACCCTGGTGGCCAGCTTGCTGGCATGGGTGCTGTTGGCAGGGGTGCTAACGCTTGGCGTGCACGCCTGGCAAGCCTGGCACCTGGCGCTGCCCCTGGCCACCGGCTTGAGCGCGGTGGTGCTGCTGTTCGGCGTGCACCTGTTCTTCGGCCAGTTCGTCGAGCTGCGCTCGCGCCGCCGCCTCGAAGCGCTGTTCGGGCGCTACGTCCCGCCCGAGTTGGTAGACCTGATGAGCCGCAACCCGGCGCGCTACGACATGCAGGGCCGTGCCGAGGTGCTCAGCGTGCTGTTCGCCGATGTGCGCGGCTTCACCGCCATCAGCGAAACCATGGCGCCCACCGAGCTGGCGGCGTTGATGAATGAATTCTTCACGGCCATGACCACCATCGTTCGCCAGCACCGCGGCACGCTGGACAAGTACGTGGGTGATGCGCTGGTGGCGTTCTGGGGCGCGCCGGTGCACGACGAGCAGCATGCCGAGCACGCCGTGGCCGCCGCGCTGGCCATGCAGGCGGCCTTGCCGGCGCTGAACGCGCGCTTCGCCGCGCGCGGCTGGCCGGCGCTGCAGGTGGGCATGGGCATCAACAGCGGCACCATGGTGGTGGGCGACCTGGGCTCGCACCAGCGCCGCGCCTACACCGTGCTGGGTGATGCGGTGAACGTCGGCGCGCGCTTCCAGACGCTGTGCGCCGAGCACGGCGCGCACATCATCATCGGCGAGGCCACCCGCGCCCTGTTGCCGGGCTGGCCCTGCCGTGAACTGGCGCGCATCACCGTGCGCGGGCGCAGCGCGGCGGTGACCATCTTCGAGCCCTTGCCACGCTGAACGCCGTTTCTGGCGCGGCTGCGGCCGAAGCCGGGAATTCTTGGCAGGCATTTCCGCGGCCGGCAGCGCCGCCATGCCGACATCCTTGCACAGGCTTAGCGCGTTCATCGCAGGCGGCCGGGTGCGGCCGACTGCGGGCGCGCCGAATGGACGTTCAGCCCGCATCCACCATGAAGAAAAACCTCACCTGGATCGTTCATTTGCTGGCGTGCGCGGCCTTCTTCGCCGCTGCCTTGTGGGGCCGGCCGGTGCACGCGGCCGATGCGGCGGCGTATCGCATTGCGCGCGGCGACGAGCTGAGTTTTCGCTTCTTCCACACGCCCGAGCTCAACACCCAGGCCACCGTGCGTTCCGACGGGCGCGTGGCCCTGCCGCTGCTGGGTGAAATCAACGTTGAAGGCCTGAGCGTGGCCGAACTCTCTGCGCTGGTGATGCAGGGCCTGGCGCCGCAGGTCAAGCGCCCGGAGGTGACGATCAACGTGCACGGCATGGGCTCGCAGCGTGTGTTCGTTGGTGGCGAGGTGGTGCGCGCCGGCATGCAGCCGCTGCTGGGCCCGCTCACCGTGCTGCAAGCCGTGATGGTGGCCGAAGGCCTGCGCGACACCGCGCGCGCCGGCGAAGTGCTGGTGCTGCGCCGCGGCAGCGGTGGCGAACGCCAGGTGATTGCGGTGGACTTGAAGGCCGCCATGGCCGGCGACACCAAGACGGCCGATGTGCTGCTGCAGCCCTATGACGTGGTGATGGTGCCCAAGACCGGCATTGCCAACATCAACCAGTGGGTCGACCAGTACTTGCGCCGCAACCTGCCCATTCATGTGGGCTTCAGCTACAGCGTCAACCGCGGCGAGGTGGTGCGATGAACATCGACCTGGGCCTGGCCGACCCCTGGCTGGCGCAGCAGCAGGCCGCGCCGCGCGGCGCCACGCTGCGTGAGTTCCTCACCATCTGCTTCCACGACCGCGCCCGCATCGCGTTGGCGTTCCTGCTGCCCTTCGTGGCCACGGTGATCGTCTCGTTCCTGCCGTCGCCACGTTTTGTGGCTGATGCGTCGCTGCTGGTGCGCCTGGGCCGTGAATACGTCTACCGGCCCGAAGGCAGCGACGCCAGCGCCACGCCCATGGCCTACGACAGCAAGGAAACGCTGCGCGCCGAGGTGGAAATTCTGAACAGCCTGGACATCAAGGAAACTGTTCTGCAACAGCTCGGCGTGGACAAGGTCTACCCCTGGCTGGCCGCGCAGCAGCCCGATGCGCAGCGCCGCGCCATGGCCGCGTTGAAGGAATTCCAGACCCGCTTCGAAGCGCGTTTGTTGAAGGATTCGAACGTCATCCAACTCAGCTTCACGCACCGCGACGCGGCCATCTCGGCGCAGGTGTTGAACAAGACCATCGAGGCCTACCTGGAACGCAGGCGCGCCATCTTCGCCAGCGGCAGCTTTGGCAATGCGCAGGCCAAGGTGGCGTCGCTGTCGACGCGCTTGAACGAAGTCGAAGACAAGCTCGAAGGCTTTCGCCGCACGCACGGCATCCAGTCGTTCGCGGAACAACAAACGCTGTTGCTGGGGCGCAAGCACAGCATCGAGCTGCGCCTGGACGACAGCGCGCTGGCCCTGGCGCAAAGCGGCGGGCGCAGCCGCAGCCTGCAAGCCAGCCTCGACTTCGTGGGCGGCGAGGTGACGCTGTCGCGCGAAACCCAGCGCAGCGAGGCGCTGGAAAGCGCACGCAAGACCATGCTCGATTTGCAGCTCAAGGAGCGTGAACTGTCGGCCAAGTTTTCCGACACCACGCCGGCGGTGCAAGACGTGCGCGCCGCCATCGCTCGCACCCAGGCCTATCTGGCCGAACTGGCCGCGCTGCCCAACCAGACCGTGCGCAGCGGCCGCAGCCCGGTGCGCGACAACGTCGAAGCCGATTGGCTCAAGACCCGCGCCGACCAGGGCCAGGCCGGGGCCGGTGCGGCCGTGCTGCAACAGCAGCGCCGCGTGCTCGACGCGCAGCTCAAGTCGTTCGGCGCCAACCAGCGCCAGTTGCAAGGCCTGGAGCGCGAGCGCAAGTTGCTCGAAGCCAGCTATGAGGCCGCGGTGCGGCGGCTGGAAGAGGCCCTGGTGCAGGACGAACTGGACCGCGGCCGCAAGAGCAACGTCAGCGTGGTGCAGGCGGCGCGCACGCCGTTCGAAGCCAAGAGCCTGCAAGGCCTGATCCTGGCCGTGGGCACGCTGCTCAGCCTGTGCTGCGCGCTCATCGTGGCCTTCCTCAGTGCCCTGTGGCGCGACACCTTCCTGTCGCCCGAGCAGGTGCAGCGTGGCCTGGGCCTGCCGCTGCTGGCCAGCGTGCCGCACGCCGGGCGCTGAAGGCGGCTGGCCACCATGGGTGCTGCGATCAACCGCCGCAAGCTGCTGGCTTGGCCGCTGCTGGCCGCCGCGCCGCGCCTGCGCGCTGCGGCCGCGGCCGGGCCGGCCTTGCAGCGCGGTGTCAACCTGAGCCACTGGTTCGAATACGAGTGCAACCAGGGGCCCAGTGCGCAGGAGCTGCAAGCCCTGGCACAGGCGGGGCTGGACCATGTGCGCGTGCCGGTGGACCCGCTGCGGCTGGGCTGGCAGCCGCAGCAGGCCAGGCCAACGATCGACGTGACTGGCTTGCACACGGCGGTGCAGGGCGCACTGCTGGCCGGGCTCAATGTGGTTGTGGATCTGCACCTGCTGGATGCCACCAAGAAGCTCATTGAGGCCGAGCGCGGCCTGGAGCCCCACCTGGCGGCACTGTGGTCGCAACTGGCCGCCGCGTTGGCCGACCTGCCTGCTGAGCGCGTGGCCTTCGAGCTCTACAACGAGCCGCAGTATTACGGCCTGAAGGCCATGGCCTGGCCGGCCTTGCAACGCCGCTTGCTGGCCGCGGTGCGGGCCAAGGCGCCGCGCCACCTGGTGCTGCTGGCCGGCAACCAGGGCGGCAGCTTCGAGGGCCTGGTCGATCTGCCGCTGGCCGATGACGAACGGGTGGCCTACACGGTGCACTTTTACGAGCCTTTTTTCTTCACCCACCAGGGCGTTCCCTGGCTGGACCCGCAGCACACGGCGGCCGGCGCCTGGGCGGCCATGCGCTACCCGGCGGCGATGGTGGCGCTGGCGCCGCCGCGGCGCGTGCGCGAACACCCGCGCAGCCAGGCCGAACTGGCGCGCTACCGCAGTGAAGACTGGAACGCCGAGCGCATTGAAGAGCGCCTGCGTGGCGTGGGCCGCTGGGCCCGGCGCAACCAGGTGCGCGTGCTGTGCAACGAATTCGGTGTCTACCGCGAAACCGCCGACGCGAACTCGCGCTACCGCTGGCTGGGCGATGTGCGCCTGGCCTTACAGCAGCACGGCCTGGGCTGGACGGTGTGGGACTTTGCCCACCACTTTGGCATTGCGCGCCGTGCCGCGCCGGGCGCGCCGCGCGTGCTTGAAGCTGGCGCATTGCGCGCGCTGGGGTTGAAGGCGCGCGCATGAGACGTTGGCCGGGGACCCCCCCGCGCGGCGCCATGCCGCCCACGCGCGTGCAGCAGTTCGCCTTCTGGTTGTTTGCGTTCGGGCTCACCGGCTTCCTGGTCCTGCCGGCGTCAACGTTGTTTGCCCTGGGCATGGCGTATGACGCGCCCGGCGGCACGCCTTTGGCCAAGCTGCACCCTGGCAGCTATTTGATGCTCACTGCCTGGTTCATGGCCCTGTGCAGCCATGGCAATCCGCTGGGCGCCGCGCTGGCGCAGTTGCGCGGCCAGCGTGTGCTGGCGCTTTACCTGGCGGCCATGCTGGCGCTGTTTGGCTATGCCTTGCTGCGCCATGGCATGGGTGGGGCGGCCTACCTCATCGACACCCACATCATGGCCGCCGTGGCGGTGCTGGTGCTGCAGCAGCTCGGGCCGCGGCGTCAGCGCCAGACATTGGTCTTGATGGCCATCGTGTTGGTGGCCAATGCCGCGCTGGGCATCGGCGAAGCCATGCTGCAGGCGCGCGTGATTCCGCTGCGCATTGGTGGCGCGGACGAAGTGGCGGAGGAGTTCTTCCGCGCCTCGGCGTTGATGGGCCACCCGCTGCAAAACGCCCAGCTCACGGCCACGTTGTTGCCGCTGGTGTTGTTGTTACCGCTGGCTGCCGGCCTGCGCTGCGCGCTGGTGTTGTGGCTGGGCCTGGCGCTGCTGGCGTTTGGTGGGCGCGCCAGCCTGGGCTTGAGCGTGGTGCTGTACGGCAGTTGGTTCGTTGTGCAAGCCTTCAAGCGCGGGCTCGAAGGCCGCTTGAACTATTTGCACATCACGGGTGGCGCCATCGGGCTGCTGCTGGGCGCTGCTGCCATGGTGGCCGTGGTGGCGTCAACCGGCCTGGGCGAGCGTATCTTCGCCAGCCTGAGCTGGGACAACAGCGCCAGCGTGCGCGTGCGGGTGTGGGCGGTGCTGGGCTACCTGAGCGATGAGCAGATGATCTTTGGCGCCTCGGCCGACGGAGTCGACGCGCTGTACCAGCAACTCGGACTGGACTCGCGCTACGAAGCCATCGAAAACTTCTGGCTGCTGACGCTCGTGCAGTACGGCCTGGTCGGGTTCGGGCTGTTTGTGCTCGGCCTGGTCTGCGTGCTGCACTTCCTGTGGCGGCACAGCCATGGCGCGCTGCGCGTGGCGCTGCTGCTGTTGGTGCTGGTGTCGTCAACCACCAATTCGTTGGCCGTGAAGACGCCGGCCCTGCTGCTGTTCATGGTGGCGGTGCTGGCCGCGGCGCACCTGCGCCCGCGCTTGACGGCGCCCAGTGCGAGCGCGTCACAACCCTTTGCGTTGCAACGAGGACTGCTCACATGACGCCGGTACGGGTGCGCATCTTCTACCCCGCCGACCCGCTGGGCGTGGTGCCCGGCGGCATCGACACCTTCTTGCGTGGCCTCATGAAGTGGGCGCCGCGCGAACTCGACTTCAGCCTGCTGGGCATGACCACCGACCCCGCCGCGCGCCCGCTGGGCCGCTGGACGCGCTGCGACCTGGGCCGTCGCGACTTCGCCTTCCAGCCGCTGGTGGCCGTGGCCGATGCCGCGGCGCGCAGCCGCGTGCCGCTGTCGGCGCGCTACACCTGGGCGCTGCTGCGCGGGGGTGCGGCGCTGCGCGAAGGCTTCGATGTGATCGACCTGCATCGCCTGGAGCCGGGCCTGTTGCTGCGCGGCGATGCACGGCCGAAGAACGCCTTCTTCCACCAAGACCCGGTGGTCGTGCGTTCGGCGCAGAGCGACATCGTCTGGCGCCGCGCGCCCTGGGCCTATGAGTGCATGGAAGGGGCAGTGGTGCCGCGCCTGGCCAGCGCCTGGTGCGTGCGCGACAGCGGCGTGGCCACGCTGGCCCGGCGCTACCCGGTGCAGGCACAGCAGATCCGCTTCATCTCGACCTGGGTCGACACTGAAATCTTCCACCCGCGTGCGCCCGACGAGCGCGCGGCGCTGCGCGCACAACTCGGTGCCGAGCTGGGGTTGCCAGCGGCCACGCAGCGCATCGTCAGCGTGGGCCGGCTGGATGCGCAAAAAGACCCGATGTTGATGTTCGAGGCCTTTGCGCGCCTGGTGGCCGCAGGGCGCGACGCGGCCTGGCTGGTGGTGGGCGACGGCGTGCTGCGCGCCGACCTGCAAGCGCGGGCGCAACGCGAAGGCCTGGCCAGCCGAGTGCACTTTCTGGGCCTGAAGAGCGCGGCGCAGATCGCGCTCGTGCTGGCCGCGGCCGATGTGTACGCGCTGTCGTCAGCCTACGAAGGCATGCCCATGGCGCTGCTCGAAGCCCTGGGCAGCGGCCTGCCCGTGGCCAGCACCGATGTCGGCGAGGTGCGCCGCGCCGTGCTGCCGGGTGTGAACGGCGCCATTGCGGCCGAGCGCAGTGCGATCGCATTTGCCGCCGCCTTGGCCGAGGTGCTTGACGCCGCTGCGCACTACGGCGGCGCGCCCGCGGTGAAGGCCATCCAGCCCTATCAGCCGGCGCAGGTGCTGGCGCCGGTGTATGACAACTATCTGCGCCTGGCCCGGGGCGGCGCGCGCGGCGCCAGCGTGACCATGGCCGACGCGGCGCCCGGCGCAACGGTGCAAATCAGCGCCGACTACCCCTGGCGCCGGCGCGAGCGCGTGATCGGCGTGCCGATCGACGCCCTCAGTGCCCAGCGCATGCAGCACGTGCTGCTCGAATGGGCGCGGCAGCGGCAGTCGCGCTACGTCTGCTTCGTGAATGTGCACTCGGTGGTCACGGCCAACCGCGAGGCGCGTCATGGCCGGGTCATCGAACTGGCTGACCTGGCCGCCAGCGACGGCGCGCCCATCGCCTGGAGCCTGCGCCGCAAGGGGCACTGGCACCAGGGGCGGCTGGATGGGCCGGGCAGCATGTGGCAGTTGTGCGCCGCGGCCAGCGAGCAAGGCTTGCCCATTGGCCTGTATGGCGCCACGGCGCAACGGCTGGATGAGCTGCAAGCGGTGCTGCGGCGCGCCTTTCCGGCGCTGATCATTGCGTACTGCCATGCGCCACCGTTTCGGCCGCTCTCGGCAGCGGAAGACCAGGCCGTGGTGCAGGCCATCAACGCCAGCGGCGCCGGGCTGCTGTTCGTCAGCCTGGGCTGCCCGAAGCAGGAACTGTGGATGGCCGACCACCGTGGCCACGTCAACGCCGTGATGCTGGGCGTGGGCGCGGCGTTCGACTTCCACGCCGGCGCCGTGCCGCACGCCCCGCACTGGATGCGCGCGCGCGGCCTGGAATGGCTGCACCGCCTGGCCAGCGAGCCGCGGCGGCTGTGGCGCCGCTACCTCGACACCAACACCGCTTTCATCGGCAAGACGGCGCTCGAGCTGCTG
>JAYUQE010000327.1:0-3642 GCA_043756905.1 Burkholderiales bacterium
GCCAAGCTGCACCTGGGCAACGCCGGCACCGCCATGCGCCCGTTGGCCGCTGCGCTGGCGGTGCTGGCCACCACCCAGGGCGGGCAGTTCGAGCTGCACGGCGTGGCGCGCATGCATGAGCGCCCGATTGGCGATCTCGTCAACGCCTTGCGTGCGCTGGGCTGCCGCATTGAATGCCTGGGCAACGAAGGCTACCCGCCGCTGCGCCTGAGCGGCATGGCCGGGGGCAGCCTGGATGTGGCGCGCGCCATTCGCGTGCGCGGTGATGTCTCCAGCCAGTTCCTCACCGCCTTGCTGATGACCTTGCCGCTGGCCAGCGCGCACGCGCCGGTGGTGATCGAAGTCGATGGCGCGCTGATCTCGCAGCCCTACATCGAGATCACGCTGAACCTGCTGGCGCGCTTCGGCATTGCGGTGCAGCGCGAAGGCTGGTCGCGCTTCGTCATTGCGCCGGGCAGCCAATACGTTTCGCCGGGCAGCATCCATGTTGAAGGCGATGCATCGTCAGCCTCGTACTTCATCGCCACAGGCGCCATCGCCACCACGGGTGCGGCGCCCGTGCGCATCGAAGGCGTGGGGCTGGATTCGATTCAAGGCGACATCCGCTTCGTTGCCGCCGCCCAGGCCATGGGCGCGCGGGTGCGTGGCGGGCCGGGCTGGTTGCAGGTGTCGCGCGGCGCCTGGCCGCTGCGCGCGATCACGCTCGATTGCAACCACATCCCCGACGCCGCCATGACCCTGGCCGTGATGGCCCTGTATGCCGACGGCCCCAGCCTGCTGACCAACATTGCGAGTTGGCGCGTCAAGGAAACCGACCGCCTGGCCGCCATGGCCTGTGAGCTGCGCAAGCTCGGCGCGCAGGTGGAGGAAGGCGCCGACTTCATCCGCATCACGCCGCCCGTGCAGTGGCGGCGCGCCGCGCTGCACACCTATGACGACCACCGCATGGCGATGAGCCTGGCGCTGGCCGCGTTCAACCCGCTGGCCGGCGCGCCGGCGCAGGGTGGCGCAAGAGGGCTGGCGCAACGCATCCTCGAGCCGCATTGCGTGGCCAAGACGTTCCCGGATTACTTCGAAGCCCTGTTCGGCCTGGCCAGCGCCGATGCCGATGACGTGCCGGTGATCACCATCGACGGCCCCACCGCATCGGGCAAGGGCACGCTGGCTGCCGGCGTGGCCCAGGCGCTGGGCTACCACCTGCTCGACTCGGGCTCGCTGTACCGCGCCACCGCCTTGGCCGCTCGGCTTGACGGCGTCGCTGCCGACAATGAACTCCGCCTGGCCGGCCTGGCCGGCATGCTCGACCTGCGCTTCGAGCCTGGCCGCATCTGGCTGCGCGGGCGCGACGTTACCGAGGCGCTGCGCGAAGAATCGATCGGCGTGCTGGCCTCGCAGGTGTCGGCCCTGCCCGCTGTGCGGCAAGCGCTGCACGGCCTGCAACTGAGCTTTCGCCGCGCCCCCGGCCTGGTGGCCGACGGGCGCGACATGGGCACCGTGGTGTTCCCCGCCGCGCGGTTGAAGGTGTACCTCACGGCGAGTGCCGAGCAGCGCGCCCTGCGGCGCCATAAGCAATTGATTTCAAAGGGAAATGCGGCTAACATCGCGGCCCTTCGTGCTGACCTGGAGGCGCGTGACCAGCGAGACCAAACTCGCGCGGTGGCGCCCTTGAAACCAGCACAAGACGCGCTGCTGCTGGACAACTCAGAACTCGGCGCCGAGCAATCGGTGGCACAGGTCTTGGGTTGGTGGCAACAGCGCAATGCCTTCGAGTAAGCCGCCTGCTGCCAAGCAGGCCCGTGCAACAAGGCCCGTGCAACAAAGCGTTAGACATTGTTCCCGAGCAGGCTCACCGCCCTTGCCTTCCACAGGCCGTCAGGCCTAACGAGGGAGGTGATTTTTTCAACCAACCGCAGTGCAAGCTGCAAACGAACCGGCCAGCCCAACGCTTCCTCCCTTAACCGGGCTGCCCACAGGAAACCACATGTCCACTCAAACTATCGCCGAAGTCGGCGGTGAATCTTTTGCCGCCATGTTCGAAGAGTCGCTCCAGCGCAGTGAAATGCGCTCGGGTGAAGTCATCACTGCTGAAGTGGTGCGCATCGAACACAGCCACGTCGTCGTGAATGCCGGGCTCAAGAGCGAGTCCTACATTCCGATTGAAGAATTCAAGAACGACCAGGGCGAGCTTGAGGTACAAGCCGGCGACTTCGTCTCGGTGGCGATCGATGCCGTCGAAAACGGCTACGGCGACACCATCCTGAGCCGCGACAAGGCCAAGCGCCTGGCCTCATGGATGAGCCTTGAAAACGCGCTCGAATCAGGCGAGTTCGTCACCGGCACGGTGAACGGCAAGGTCAAGGGCGGCCTCACGGTCTTGGTCAACGGCATCCGCGCCTTCCTGCCGGGCTCACTCATCGACACCCGCCCGGTGAAAGACTTGTCCCCGTTCGAGGGCAAGACCATGGAATTCAAGGTCATCAAGCTCGACCGCAAGCGCAACAACGTGGTGCTGAGCCGCCGCGCGGTGGTGGAAGCCTCGATGGGTGAAGAACGCGCCAAGTTACTGGGTTCGTTAACCGAAGGCGCCATCGTCAACGGCGTGGTCAAGAACATCACCGAATACGGCGCGTTTGTCGATCTTGGCGGCATCGACGGCTTGCTGCACATCACCGACATGGCCTGGCGCCGCGTGCGCCACCCCAGCGAGGTGGTCACTGTGGGCCAGGAACTCACCGCCAAGGTGCTGAAGTTCGACGCTGAAAAGAACCGCGTGTCCCTGGGCATCAAGCAGTTGGGTGACGACCCCTGGCATGGTGTGTCGCGTCGCTACCCGAACGGTACGCGTTTGTTCGGCAAGATCACCAACATCGCCGACTACGGCGCGTTCGTTGAGATCGAACCCGGCATCGAAGGCCTGGTGCACGTTTCCGAAATGGACTGGACCAACAAGAACGTCGCCCCCGCCAAGGTGGTGAGCCTGGGCGAAGAGGTCGAGGTCATGGTGCTGGAGATCGACGAAGACAAGCGCCGCATCAGCCTGGGCATGAAGCAGTGCAAGGCCAATCCGTGGGAAGAGTTCTCGGGCACCGTGCACCGTGGCGACAAGGTTCGCGGCCCGATCAAGTCGATCACCGACTTCGGCGTCTTCGTGGGCCTGGCTTCGGGCATCGACGGCCTGGTGCACCTGTCCGACCTGTCGTGGCACGAGACCGGCGAAGCTGCCGTGCGCAACTACAAGAAGGGCCAGGAAGTCGAAGCGATCGTGCTGGCCATCGACGTCGAGCGCGAGCGCATCAGCCTGGGCATCAAGCAGTTGGACGGTGACCCGTTCGCCAACTACACCTCGGTCAACGACCGCGGTGCGCTGGTCAACGGCAAGGTCAAAACGGTCGACCCGCGTGGCGCTGAAATCCAGCTCAACGACGACGTCACCGGCTACCTGCGCGCCAGCGAACTGAGCCGCGACCGGGTCGAAGACGCCCGCAACCTGCTCAAGGAAGGCGACGACGTCAACTGCATGATCATCAACGTCGACCGCAAGGCGCGTTCGATCCAGCTGTCGATCAAGGCCAAGGACGCCGCCGACCAGCAAGAGCAGATGACCCGTCTGTCGCAGACCAGCGAGCGTGAAAACGCCGGCAC
>JAYUQE010000328.1:0-10137 GCA_043756905.1 Burkholderiales bacterium
CTGCACGTAGCGGGCCCGGCTTATGGGAGCTTGCATCGCCACCCCACAAACCGGACAGACTACTTGCTAGAAACCGGACAAGTCATTTGCTGCCGACACCCTAAGCCGTGGTATTGACCCGGCAGCGCCGTTGCCCGATGCTCGGCCGCCGACGCTCAAAATGGCCGCTGCCTGATTGCAAGGCAAAGAACAAGTGCAAAGTTCACAACACCCAATGGGTGCGGCCGTGAATATTCATCGTGCCTGGATTTTCTGGGCTCAACGTCTTACAACGCGCCACGCTGTGCCGCTTACGGCGGCCGGCGTGAGAGGGTTCACCTGGAGATCGTCATGAACACTTCAATTCACTTTGTTTTGCAGCCCAAGACTTGGACGCGGCTATGCGCCGCTTTGTCGGCATTCGCGTCGGCGGGGGCGATCGCCGCGGCGACCGACCCCGGCGTCACGGTCACCGTCGTTCCAGACCCCACCAGCGTCACGCTCAGCCGGCTGGCGAGCAAGACCGACCTTGACCTGACCACCTACGCCGCCTACCGGGTAACGGTGACCAATACGACGACCAACACGCTCAACCGCGTGTTCTTCAACGCCACGGTCGCCTACGTCGGCAGCACCGAGCCGGTGGTGATCGACAGCACGGTGCCGGCCGCAGCTGGCTGCACGATCACCAACCCGACGATCGCGTGCAGCCTCGGGTCGCTCACTCCGGGGGCTCTCACATCGCTGTACATCGTGGTTCGGGCGCCGACAACGGGCACGCGGATCACCGTGGCCGGCGCCGGCGGCGGCGAAGAGGGCAACGGCAATGGCAACGGCTGTTGCGACGTCCCCGCGTCGGCGTTCACTTCGCTGATCGACTCCACCACTGACCCCACCACCAACCCCTCGTTCCTGACCAAGGTGACGTCATTCGTGAGGCCCGTGGGCGGCACCATCTTCACCGGTGCCGAGGCAATTTCGACCACCGACGACGGCTGGACGACGCTGGTCAAGGTACCCGCGTTCACCTTCGTGCCGCAGACCACCGCGACCGTCGTCGAGCCGACGGTCAGCAGCTCGTGCCAGCCATACGCGATCCGCTGCTTTAAATCGGTGTTAACGATTCCGGGCCAGTTCGCCAAGCTCGAAATCACCTTCCGTTGGGACAGTGCGTACTTCAAGCTCGGTAGCACCAAGCCGGCTGACGTGAAGCTGTTCTACACCGGCTCGAACCTGTCGATCCAATACCCGATCCAGCTCGCACTGTGCAGCGCCGATGCCATCACCTACGGCCCCGCGCCGTCACTCGGCCGACCGTGCCTCACCGTGCCGCCGAAGAAGCTCTCCAACCAGGACACGCCGGTCAAGGCGCTGTGGGGTGACCTCGAATTCAGGGTCGAGGCGCTGGACAACGGGAGCTACGAAGGCTGAGCCAGCATCAACCTCGCCTAGGGGCGTGGCCCTGCTTACCCGAGCAGGGTCACCGCGAGGTTGATTGCGCCGCCCAAGCGCTGGCACTCGCCTGCGAAACGACGTCACCTTTGAGGCCGTAAAGCTCCCGCGCTTTCGCCACCGCCGCCAGCGCCTCGTGGTGCAGGCCGGCGCAGCGCAGCACCACGGCAAGTTCGCGCCAGGCGTCGGCGCGCAGGGTGGGCACCTCGGTCTTTTCGGCCCAGGCCAGCGCCTCGCGCGCCATGACTTGCGCCGGGCCGGGTTCGCCACGGCGCGCCAGCAGCGGCGCCCGCGCCAGGCGCCACAACACCTGTGCTTCAACGTCGTCGGGCGCGGCAGCCTGCTGCGCTGTCAATGACAAGGCCAGAGCCTCGTCGTCGCGCCCCTGCTCGCGCACCACCACGGCCATGACGGCGGCCATGGATGAGAGATAAAACGTCTCACCACTGCGCGTCAGGAATTCATAGTCTGGCCGCACCTCGGCCTCGGCGCGAGCCAGGTCACCGGCCAGGAGCTCAAGCCGCAACAGCTTCAGGCCGCTGGCGGCCACGCTGACGCCGGGGCCCATGTCGTGCAAGGCTGCCCGGGCCTGCTGCATCAGCTCACGTGCCCTGTCGAATTCGCCATTCATGGCCAGCAATTGCGCCAGCGTGCAGTTGATCATGCTTTCAATCTGGCGGTTGCCCAGGCCATCGGCAACGATGCGTTCGCACTGGGCAATGGCCTGCGGCACGGGAAGGGGGCCGAAATAAGCGCTGGTGGCCAAGGCCATTGCCGCTCGCGCCGCGATGCGGGCGTTGCCGGCCCGGCGGGCATGGTGCAGCGACTTGGCCACCGCCGGCCCGTTCTGGGCATAGGCGCCGGCAATGCCGTGCACAAACCCCACCAGCCGCCACGCGGTGGCCAGCACGTCGTCGGCCTGTTGGGCCTCAAGGGCCGGAATCAGCTCCCCGGTCAGGCGCAGAGTCTCTTCGCTCCAGCCTTCTTGCTCGCCGCTGTACAAGCGCAGCAACATGCCCACTAGCCTGGCATCGGCCTGCACGCTGGGGTCGTGCTGGCCCGCCGGCGCGTCGGTGCACTCGGCCAGCACAACCCGCGCTTCATCAAAGCGGCCCAGCTCGGTGAGCGCCTCGCCCAGTTCGGGCAGCAGCGCATGGCGCGCCGCGTCGCCCGGGCGAGGAATCGCCACTGCGCGGCGCATCAGGCTGGCCGCAGCACCCATGTCGCCCCGCGCAAAGGCGCGCTTGCCGCAACGCGCCAGGCGTGCGCAGGCATCCTGGCCCAGGGCCTGGCCCGCGGCGTCGAGCGGGCCCAGCTCGCTGAGGTAGCGATGCGCCTGTTCGAGGTGGTAGCCGAGGATCTCCTCGAACTCCAAAGCCCGGTCGCGGTCGGCGTTGACACGGTCTGCCCAGCGCACGAATTCAGCGTGCAGGTGAGCGCGCTCGCGCTTGAGCAGGCCGCCATAAACGGTTTCGCGCACCAGGTGGTGGTGGAAACGGTAAACCACTTCGGCGGCGGCACTGTGCGAGGGCTGCACGAACTGCTTGCGCGCCAGGCTGCCGAGCTGCTCGTCGATGCCCTCACGCATGGCCACCGGCGCCAATGACTGCACGGCCGAGCGCGCGAATTCCAGGCCGATGACCGAAGCCGGCTCCACCGCGGCGCGTTCGCTGCGCGCCAATGTGTCCAGACGCGCTTCCAGCAACGCCTGGATGGTGGGCGGCACGGCGATGTCTGCCAGGGCGCCGGTGCTGACCCACTGCCCATCTACCTGGCGCAACTGGCCGTTGTCGACCAACATCGACAGCATTTGCTCCACGTACAGCGGGTTGCCTTCGGCCGCCTGCACGATGCGCGCCACCACGTCCTGCGGCCAACCGGCCGCGCCCAGCAGATGCACCACCACCTGGCCGGCGGCAGCGTCGCTCAACGGCGCCAGCACCAGGCGCAGCGCCTTGTCGCCTTGGCTCCATTGCGGGTGGCGCTCGAGCAGGTCGTGGCGCGCCGTGCCCAGCAGCAGGATCGGGCTGGCGGTGCGCGACTGCAACAGCTTCTCGATCAACTCCAACAAGGCGGGTTCCGCCCAGTGCAGGTCGTCAATCACCAGCACCAGCGGGCCCTGCTCGGCCAACGTTTGAAAAAACTTTTTCACCGCCCAGTGCAGCTCATCGGTGGGGAACGGCGTGTCGGCCAGCCCGGCCACCGTGGCCAGGCGGGCGGCGGCGTCGGCATGGCCGAGCAGGGCCAGCAGCTTGGCCTGGGCAGCTTGCGGGGAATCGTCATCACTGATGCCGGCGGCCTCGGCCAGCATGCTGCGCACGGGCCAGAACGTGATGCTGTCGCCATAGGGCAGGCAGCGCCCGCGCAGCACCCGCGCGCCGGCGGCAATGCCATGCACCACCTCCAGCACCAGGCGCGACTTGCCCATGCCGGCCTCACCCACCACGGTGACGAGCCGCGTCACACCGCTGCGGCAGACCTCGGCATAGGCCTTTTGCAGCGCCGCCAGCTCGGGCTCGCGCCCGACCATGGGCGTGTCGCTGCGGCGCAAGTTGCCTTCCAGACCACGCACCGAGCGCAGCCGCCAGGCGGGCACGGCCTGGGCCTTGCCCTTCAAATCGAGCGGCGCCACTGCTTCGGCCTCCACCGCGTCGCGCACCAGGCGGTAGGTCAGGTCGCCCAGGTACACGGTGTCGGGCTGTGCGGCCTGCTCCAGCCGCGCGGCGACGTTCACGGCGTCACCGGTGGCGAGTTTTTGATCGGCGCCCGGCGCATCGTTGGCCACCACCTCGCCGGTGTTGACGCCAATGCGCTGCACCAGCGTCACCCCATGCTGCAAGCCCAGCACGCGGTTGACTTGCACCAGCGCCGCGCCCATGGCAGCGGCAGCACGCACCGCGCGCAGCGCGTCGTCTTCATGCGCGCGCGGCAGGCCGAACACGGCCATGATGGCGTCGCCGATGTATTTTTCGATCTTGCCGCCGTGGCGCGAAATTTCCGCCGCCATGGCGCTGAAGTAGCGCTCCTTCACCTCGTGCAGGGCTTCGGCGTCGAGCCGCTCGCCCAGGGCGGTGGAGCCTTGCAGGTCGCAAAAGACGATGGTCACCGTCTTGCGCACCTCGTGCACCGGCAGCGGCGCGGCCGCGCCGGGCAGCGGCGTGCCGCAGTAGCCGCACAAGCGAAACTTGGGTGGGTTTTCTTCGTTACAGCCGGGGCAAATCAACATGCGGGAAGTCTACGCGGCAGCGCCCCGCAGCGCGTCATCAATGCGGCGAGCCGACGCGGTGTCAGCCCCCTTCGTTCATGCCATGGCGGCCTACTTGTTAATGAACCCCTGCACGCCATCGAGCGCGCACGGCAGCATCATGTTGCAGGCCATGGTCTGGGCGGCATCGGCATAGGCCGCGGCAATGCCAGCCTCGGTTTGCCGATAGAACAGCGCTTTGCCCAGCGCCAGGGCGTCGCGCGGCTTGGGCAGGATGCAGTTGATGAGTGTTTCGAGCCGCTCATCCAACTGCTCTGGCGCCACCACGTGGTTGACCAGCCCGCGCTCGAGCGCCTGCGCGGCGCTGATGAATTCACCGGTCACCAGCATTTCGAACGCTGCCTTACGTGAAACGTTGCGCACCAAGGCCACACTGGGCGTGGCGCAGAACAGGCCCAGGTTGATGCCGCTCACGGCAAAGCGCGCGCTGCTGGCCGCCACGGCCAGGTCGCACATGGCCACGAGCTGGCAGCCTGCCGCGGTGGCCACGCCTTGCACACGGGCGATCACCGGCAGCGGCAAGGCTTGCAGGGCGAGCATGACGTCGCTGCAGCGCCTGAACAGGGCTTGGTAGTACTCGGCCGACGGTTGCGCGCGCATCTCCTTCAAGTCGTGCCCGGCGCAAAAGGCCTTGCCGGCGGCGGCCAGCACCAGCACGCGCGCGGATTCATCGCCTTGCAGTGCCGCCAGCTCGCGCGCCAAAGCCGCCAGCAGGCTTTCGGACAAGGCATTGAACGCCGCTGGCCGGTTCAAGGTGAGCGTGACCACACCGCGCGCATCGCGCTGGCTCAACAACACAGCTTCTGTCATGGTGTTCATCAGAGTGCCTTCGGGTTGAACGCTGCGCTGCGAGCCCCTTCGGGTGGCCGCTCGGGGTTCACTCGATGGCCGAGGCGCTCTTGGCGCACTCGCAAGGCCACGAAGTTGGCGGCGCTCTTGCCAAGGTCTTGTTCGCAGATGTTCATGTTGTCGCCTTTGCCAAAGCCTGGTCGATGTCCCAAAGAATGTCGTCGATGTGCTCCAGCCCGACCGAGATGCGGATCATGTCCGGCAACACACCCGCCGCGATCTGTTGCGCGTCATCAAGCTGGCGGTGCGTGGTGCTGGCCGGGTGGCTGATGAGGGTGCGTGTGTCGCCAATGTTGACCAGGTGGCTCATGAACTGGGCACCTTCAATGAACCTCACGCCCGCGGCCACGCCGCCCTTCACGCCGCCTTTCACACCAAACGCCAACAGGCCCGAGGCGCCACGCATCTGGCGCTGCACAAGGTGATGCTGCGGGTGGCTGGGCAGGCCGGGGTAGTTCACCCAGGCCACCGCCGGGTGGGCTTGTAAAAACTGCGCCACCGCCAGCGCATTGGCGCAGTGGCGCTCCATGCGCAGCGGCAGTGTCTCCACGCCTTGCAGAATTTGCCAGGCGCTCATCGGCGACAGGGCCGCGCCAAACACGCGTAGGGTTTCCATGCGGCAGCGCATGGCAAAGGCAAAGTCGCCAAACGTTTCAAGAAACTTTACGCCGTGGTAGCCGGGTGAGGGCTCGGTCATGCCCGGGAACTTGCCGTTGCCCCAGGGGAACGTGCCGCCTTCGACCATCACCCCGCCCAACGTGGTGCCATGGCCGGCCAGGTACTTGGTGGCGCTGTGGACGACGATGTCGGCGCCAAATGACAGCGGGTTGCACAGGAACGGGCTGGGCACGGTGTTGTCGATGATCAAGGGCACGCCGTGCGCATGCGCCACCGCGGCCACGGCAGCGATGTCGAGCACCACCATGCTCGGGTTGCCCAGGCTTTCAGCGAACACGGCGCGCGTGTTGGGGCGCATCGCGGCGGCAAAGGCCTGCGGGTCGGTGGCGTCGACGAAGCTCGTCTCGATGCCGAACTTGCGCAGGTTAACCGCCAGCATGGTCACCGTGCCGCCGTACAGCGCGCCTGCGGCCACCACATGGTCGCCGCTTTGCAAAATCGTCATCAACGCCAGCGCCTCGGCGGCCATGCCCGAGGCCGTGGCCACCGCGGCGCGGCCGCTTTCCAATGCGGCCACGCGCTCTTCCAGTGCCGCCACCGTGGGGTTGCTCAGGCGCGAATAGACGTTGCCGAAGGTTTGCAGGTTGAACAGGCTGGCGGCGTGCTCGGCGCTGTCGAAAACGAAGCTCGTTGTCTGGTAGATCGGCAAGGCGCGCGCGCCGGTGGCGGCGTCGGGAATCTGCCCGGCATGGATGGCCAGGGTCTCGGGTTTGAAGGGGCGATCCGCCATGGTTACAGCGTCCTGCTGGCCGAAATCACCCCGGTGTTGACGCCGGCCCAATGCAGGCCGCCGAACAGCCGCGCATGCTCGATCTTCACGCAGCGGTTCAGCACCGAATCCAGCCCCGCGGCGCTGGCCAGGGCATCGGCTTGCAGGTTGCTCACGCCGATCTGCTGCCACAGGCATTTGGCGCCGATGGCCACGGCGCTGCGGGCAATGGGCAGCACGTCTTCGCATCTGCGAAACACATCCACCATGTCCACCGCGAACGGAATGTCTTCCAGCCGCGCATAACAGCGTTCACCCAATATGCTTTCGTAGCGCGGGTTCACCGGCACGATGCGCCGGCCGTGATGCTGCATGTACTTGGCGGCAAAAAAGCTCGGCCGGTGCCATTCGGCAGACAGCCCCACCACGGCAATGGTGTGGCAGGCCTTGAGAACGCGGCGCAGGCTGGTGATGTCGTTCAGCATGCTGCAATGGTAGGCCGCGGGCGGCGCGGGCGCCGTGGCTATACTGCCCGCCGTCAGGAGAGCGCCCAGCACCCGCCGGGCCGCCGAAGGCGAAACCGGCAGTACAACACCGGCCTAACGCTCAGGCAAAGAGGACTGACTTTTCTCCTCGCTGGAGAGAGGCCGCACCCGATGCGGCCCACCGAAGGGGCAAGGCCCGCGGCCTGCAAGCATGCAGGTGCGCCCAGGCCGAATCTCTCAGGTAGAGCGGACAGCGAGGGCCACTGCCCAACCACATTGGTTGGGGATCAAGGTGCCCCTCGCAGAAAGCCCGCCATGACCACTGAGCTGCCGAACACCCTGCTGCGCACGCCGCTGCACGACCTGCACCTGGAACTCGGCGCCAAGCTCGTGCCCTTTGCCGGCTATGCCATGCCGGTGCACTACCCTGGCGGCATCATTGCCGAGCACCGCCAGTGCCGCAGCGCCGCGGCGCTGTTCGACGTGTCACACATGGGCCAATTGCGCCTGGTGGGTGACGACGCCGCGCGCGCACTCGAAAGCCTGGTGCCGGTGGATGTGGTGGACCTGCGCTTGAACCAACAGCGCTACGCCCTGTTCACCAATACCGCCGGCGGCATCCTGGATGACTTCATGATCACCCGGCGGCAGAACGATCTGCTGCTCATCGCCAACGCCTCGTGCAAGGCGGCCGACACGCAGCACCTCATCACCCACATCGGCCACCGCTGCCAAGTGGTGCCGCTGCCCGACCAGGCCTTGCTGGCGCTGCAAGGGCCACAGGCTGCCAGCGTGATGGCACGCTTGAATGCTGAAGTGACGGCCCTGACCTTCATGACCGGCGGGCACTTCAAGCTGGCCGGCGCCGAATGCTTTGTCACACGCTCGGGCTACACCGGCGAAGACGGTTTCGAGATCTCGGTGCCGGCACATCACGCGGTGAACCTGGCGCGCGCGCTGCTGGGCAACCCCGAGGTCAGGCCGGCTGGCCTGGGTGCGCGCGACACCCTGCGCCTGGAAGCCGGCCTGTGCCTGTATGGGCACGACCTCAACGCCACCACCACCCCCATCGAAGCCGGCCTGCAATGGGCGATTCAGAAGGTGCGCCGCCCGGGTGGCGCGCGCGCCGGCCACTACCCGGGCGCCGCCGCCATCGAAGCACAGTTGACCAGTGGCCCGGCCATCAAGCGCGTGGGCCTGCTCGGCCTGGAGCGCGTGCCGGTGCGCGAAGGCGCCACGCTGTTTGACGCCCAGGGCCGAGCGCTCGGCCATGTCACCAGCGGCACGCTCAGCCCGGGCGTGAACCAGCCCATCGCCATGGCCTACCTGGCGGCCAACCATGCGCTGCCGCACCACGAGGTCTACGCTGAAGTGCGCGGCAAGCGCCTGCCCATGCGCGTCACCGCCCTGCCCTTTGTCCCGCACCGCTACCACCGCGGTTAACCGTTCATTCCACCGCCCTCAACCAGGAGCACCTGCCCATGACGACCATGTTCACCCCCGACCATGAATGGATCAACATCGAAGACCACGAAGCCGCCGTCGTGGGCATCACGCTGCATGCGCAGGATGCCCTGGGCGACGTGGTCTTCGTCGAACTGCCCGAGGTCGGCCGCACCTACAAGAAGGGCGATGTGGCCGGGGTGGTGGAAAGCGTCAAGGCCGCGGCCGACCTGTACATGCCGGTGGAAGGTGAAGTCGTCGAGGTAAATGAGGAATTGCGCAACAACCCCGGCCTGGCCAATTCAGACCCCATGGGCAACGGCTGGTTCTTCAAGGTGCATGTCACGCACATGGAGCACTTCGAGCAGTTGCTCGACCCGCCGGGGTACGACGCCCTGTTGAAGTCGCTCTGACCCCCTCTTGCCGATCAGGATCGCCGCCCATGTTGATGCCCGCCACCCAGCCGCTCGACGCGCTCGAGAACGCCAGCGAGTTCCAGTCCCGCCATATCGGTCCGTCCCAGAGCGACGAGCAGCAGATGCTGTCCGTGATCGGCGCGACGTCCCGTCGTGCGCTGATCGAGTCAGTCGTGCCACGTTCGATCGCGCGTGCGCAGGCCATGGCGCTGCCGCCACCGGCCAGCGAGGCCGAGGCGCTGGCCGAGTTGCGCGTGGTTGCGGCCAGGAATCGGGTCATGAAGAGCTTCATCGGTCAGGGCTACCACGGCACGATCACGCCCGGCGTCATCGCCCGCAACATCCTCGAGAACCCGGCCTGGTACACCGCCTACACGCCCTACCAGGCCGAAATTTCGCAGGGCCGCATGGAAGCCCTGGTCAATTTCCAGACCATGGTCTGCGACCTCACCGGCATGGCCATCGCCAACGCCTCGATGCTCGACGAGGCCACTGCCGCGGCCGAGGCGATGACGCTGGCCAAGCGCAGCGTGAAGTCCAAGTCCGACACGATCATCGTCGCCGGCGACTGCCATCCGCAGACCATCGAAGTGATCCGCACCCGCGCCGCGCCGCTGGGGCTGAGGGTCGAGGTCGGGTTCGCACCGACGCTGATGCAGCAGCACGACTACTTTGCAGTCATCGCCCAGTACCCGTCCACCGACGGCATGGTCCACGACCTCAAGCCCTACGTCGAACAGGCGCATGCCCAGGGCGCGGCGTTCATCGTCGCTGCCGACCTGCTGGCACTCACGCTCTTGGTGCCTCCGGGCGAGTTCGACGCCGACATCGTGGTCGGCAATTCGCAGCGATTCGGTGTGC
>JAYUQE010000329.1:0-10136 GCA_043756905.1 Burkholderiales bacterium
GCCACCCTGGCCGAACTCAGCGCCAAGGTGCCCGCCAGCGACCCGTTCATCGCCGCGGTGCAACTCAGCGCGCAGCCCAAGGGCAAGCTGCGCCTCACGCTCGAATTGAAGCAAGCCAGCAAGCCGCAGGTGTTCGCGCTCACGCCGGTGGCGGCATACCGGCACCGGCTGGTGTTTGACCTGCACCCCAGCGAGGCGCCCGACCCCCTGCTGCAATTGCTACGCGCGCGTGAAGCAGCTCAGGCGGCGCAGGCGGCGCGCGCGCCGCGCGATGCTTTGGGGGAACTCATCGGCCGGCTTGAGCGGCCCGGTGCCGCGGCTGCGGCCAGCGCGGCCAGCCCGCCACGGCTGGCCGGCGCCACGCCTGCTACCAGCGCAGCGACTGGTGCCGCAAGCAGCACCATCGCCGCACTGCCACCAGCGCCGGCCGCCAGCCGCCCGGTCACTTCTTCAATCAACTCAACAGCAAACCCCACCCCCACCGCCGCGGCCAGCGCACCCACACCCCGCATCGCCGCGCGCAGCGAGCGCCTGATCATCGTGGCGCTGGACCCCGGCCATGGCGGCGAAGACCCCGGCGCCGTGGGGCCCAGCGGCCTGCGCGAAAAAGACGTGGTGCTCGCGGTGGCGCTGAAGCTGCGCGACGAGCTGCACAAGCAGCCGAACCTGCGCGTGATGCTCACCCGCGACGGCGACTACTTCGTGCCCCTGCACGAGCGCGTGCGCAAGGCGCGCCGTGTGCAGGCTGACCTGTTCGTCAGCATCCATGCCGATGCCTTCTTCCGGCCCGAAGCGCGCGGCGCCAGCGTCTTTGCCCTGAGCCAGGGCGCGGCCACGAGTGCAGCCGCGCGCTGGATGGCCAGCCGCGAGAACGCAGCCGACCTGGTGGGCGGCATGAACATCGCCACGAAGGACAACCAGGTCCTGCGTGCCATGCTCGACATGAGCACCACGGCGCAAATCAAGGACAGCCTCAAGCTCGGCAGCGAAGTACTGGGCCGGCTGCAGCAGGTTGGCCGGCTGCACAAACCGCAGGTTGAACAGGCCGGCTTTGCCGTGCTCAAGGCGCCCGACGTGCCCAGCATCCTGGTTGAAACCGCCTTCATCTCCAACCCCGAAGAAGAAGCCCTGCTGCGCGACACCGCCTACCGCGCCAAGCTGGTGCTGGCCCTGGCCGCCGGCATTCAACGCTACTTTGCCCGCCACCCGCCGCTGGCGCGACAGCGGCCGCTTTAGCCTCTCGCTGCAGCGCCAGCAGCAGCCCTTGCGGCCGCGGTGGGCCAGTGCACGGCAGTGGCCGCCGAAGCCTGAGGTTTGTCCTATGAATTGGTGACGTCGAAACGCTGGCTGCGCGCCGATACTGCGCCTTGCGTTCGAGGGTCGACGCACACAAGGAGCAAGCTCATGAACAAGCGCTATTTGATGTTGCCGATCTTGGCCGGTTTGGTGGTCGTGGGTTGCCAATCAATGAAGGGAACCTTCGTCCCGCCCGGCACGGTTTTCAGGGCCTGCAACGGCAGTTGTGATGTCGAAGTCAAGGTCTCCGGCAATTGCATGGACCAAGATCAAGTGGATACCGTCAATGGCGACCTGGAAGTCAAACAACGCAATACCAAGATCACTTGGGTGATCACCACACCGGGCTACGAGTTCGTGGGTGGCGGCGGCATCACGATCCACCACGGCTCAGGCCAGTTCAAGTCTTCGTTCAATCCGCAACAGCCGCAGCGGTTCAGCATGCATGACAAGAAAGACGTCGACGGCGATTTCAAGTACAGCGTCAGGGTCAAGCCCACGGGCAGCACCTTTAGTTGCTGGGAGTACGACCCCACCATCCGCAACAATTGAAGCGCACCTTCAGGTCAAGCCGGCAGCCAGCCACGTTGCGCGAGCTGCGGCAAGAAGCAGCGCTCAAGTTGCGCCCGAGGCCCCAACACCCGCACCTTGGCTGCAGCGGCTTCGATGGCGGCCGGCCAACGCCCGAGCTGCCCGAGCAACGGTGCGATCGCGGCGCAGTCTTCTGCGCCGGGCGCATAAGCCGAATGCGCCGCGCGGGCGCGATGGTCGAACAATGCGCTGGCCTCCTGCGGCGCCAACGGCCCCAAGGTCAGTGCCCGTTCAGCGGCCAGATCCAGGCGCTGGCGGCCACCAACCAGAAAGCGCGCCTGGGGTGCGCGCTGCAGCCAATATGCCACCGCGGCCTGCGCTTGCGGCCTGATCTGCTCGAAGTGATCCAAGACCACCAAGCAGTCGCCATGCCGCACCAGTGCCAGGCCGATCTGGCGCAGGCCAGCCTCTTCGGCCGGGGCACGCTTCAACCCGGCAGCCACGGCACGCGCCATGCCACCAAAACCACGTTCTGCCGCCAGCTCGCAAAACCAGACACCTCCGTTGAACCCACTCGCCGCCGCCCACGCAAAGTGCCGCAGCAAGCGCGACTTGCCCGCGCCCGGCGGGCCCACCACGCTCACCAGGTGAGCGCCGGTAGCCAGCAGGCGCGCCAGCGCGGCCAGCTCTGGCTCGCGGCCGATGAAACGGTTGCGTTCGGCAGGCAGCCCTGTGCTGATGGCGCCTGCCCGGCCTTGCGGCAGGTGAAGAGTCATTCTTGCGTTGTGGGTGCATGCAGCACCGTCCTTGTCGCGTGACTCTGCTACAACGACCCGCGTGCCGCACCCACTTGTTTGATGAAGGAACCCCGATGCTCCACCCCCAAGCCCAGGCTCTGCTCGCGTTGATGATTGAGCGTGGCGTGCCCCCCACCCACACCCTTGAGCCGGCACAGGCGCGGGCCTTCTACCGCGACCGGCGCAGCGTCACGCAACCCGAACCGCCGGCCGTGCACGGCGTGCGCGACATTGCGGCTCCCGGCCCGCATGGTGCTATTCCCCTGCGCCTGTACCGCCCCAGCGCCGCTGCCGTGCTGCCCGTGCTGGTGTACTACCACGGCGGCGGCTGGGTGATCGGCGACCTGGACACCCATGACACCCTGTGCCGCGAGCTGGCCCTGCATTCAGGCTGCGCCGTGGTGGCGGTGGATTACCGCATGGGCCCCGAGCACCGCTTCCCGGCGGCGGTGGACGACTGCCTTGCTGCCACGCGCTGGCTGCATGCGCACGCGGCTGAACTGGGGCTGGATGCGCAACGCATGGCCGTGGGCGGCGACAGCGCCGGCGGCAACCTGGCCGCGGTGGTGGCCATCGCCTTGCGTGATGAACGTTTGCATGACGAACGTTTGCGCGGTGAAGGCGGCGTGGCTTTGCGCCACCAGTTGCTCATCTACCCGGCCACTGACATGCGCCGCGTCGCGCCTTCGCACACCAGCAACGGCGAGGGTTACCTGCTAACCCGCGACACCATGACGTACTTCCACGACCACTACATCACCGACCCGGCGCACGACGCTGATTGGCGCGCCAGCCCGCTGCTGCACAGTGATCTCAAAGGTTTGCCGCCGGCCTTGGTTCTCACCGCCGGCTACGACCCGCTGCGCGATGAAGGCTTGCAGTATTCGCAAGCCCTCACCCAGGCCGGCAACACGGCCACCCATGTCTGCTTCGAGCGCCAAATCCACGGCTTCATCACCATGGGCCGGGTGATCGACGAAGCCAACACCGCGGTGCACATCTGCGCCGCCGAGCTGCGCCGCGCCTTGATTACGTGAACACCCCCTACGCGCTTCGCGCGCCCCCTCAAGGGGGCAACGCCAGCGGCCCGGCAGAGCCGGTTCCGCGGCGTTCGCTTGGTTCGAGTCGTTTCATGCATCGCGGGGCGCGCGAAGCGCAGTGAACCAACTGAAATGACCCCCTTGCTGCGCGCGCTGTGCCTGTTCATCGGCCTGGGTTTCGGCCTGGCCCCCGGCGCCGCCCAGGCCTTCACCGTCACGCTCAGCCCGCGCGGTGAAAGCCCGCGGGTGCAGCAGATCAGCGCGCGCTTCAGTGCCGACGTGGTGGCGCTGGGCCAGGCGGATGCGCCAGCGCCGTTCGAGGTGAGCTGCACCGGCGGCGCCGCGCCGCCGGCCAGCGCGCGCTGGGAAGACGAGCGCACCTGGGTGCACGACTTCCGCGACCCGCTGGGCCCCGGCGTGCGTTGCCGCGTCAGCCTGCGCACCGGCTGGAAGCCGCTGCAAGGCAGCCTGGAAGGCGCGCGCGAGGCGAGCTTTTCCACCGGCGGGCCGGCTGTCCTGTCAACCCGGCCGTTTGCCGGCGCGCAGATCGAGGAAGACCAGACCTTCGTGCTCGAATTGAACGGCGCGGCGCAAACGCAAAGCGTACTGCGCCACGCCTGGTGCCAGATCGAAGGGTTGGGGGACAGGGTGCCGGTGCGCATCATCAGCGGCACGCAGCGCGACGAGGTGATCAAGGCGCGCCGCTTAAGCGCGCGCCAGGCGCGGGTGCTGTTGCTGGCCTGCGAACGCGCGCTGCCCAACGAGGCCAAGGTGCGGCTGGTGTGGGGCAAAGGCATTGCCGCGGCCAGCCAGCCCGAGGTGCTGACGAGCATCGAGCAGCGCACCAACTTCACTGTGCGCAAGCGCTTCACGGCCGAGTTTCATTGCCAGCGCGAACGCGCCGCTGCGCCGTGCCTGCCCATGCTGCCGTTCACGGTGCAATTCAGCGCGCCGGTGCCGCGTGCGCTGGCCGCCAGGCTGGTGCTGCGGCCATTCCGCGGCAGCGCCTTGAAGCCGCTGTTTGATGCCGACGACGCCAGCCCCGAAGTGAGCAGCGTGCAGTTCGCGCCGGTGCAGGCCGAAAACGCCGGCTTCCAGCTTGAAGTGCCACCCGACTTGGCCGACCACACCGGCCGCAAGTTGGCCAACGCGGCGCAGTTCCCGCTGGCCGTGCGCAGCGGCGAGGCGCCGCCGTTGGCCAAGTTTGCCAACAGCGCGTTCGGCATCATCGAACTCAACGCCGGCGCCATGCTGCCGCTCACGCTGCGCCATGTGCAAGGCGAAGTGGCGCGCGGCGCGGTGCGGGTGCTGCGCGTCACGGGTGATGCCGACATGGCGCGCTGGCTGGCCCGGCTGCGTGAGCTGGACGACACCCTCGAAGCGCGCGAGCGCAGTGCCTTCGGCGCGCAAGACGCGCCGCGCAAGCTCGAGCTGCCGCAGCTCGATGGCGCGGCCCAGCGGCCGCTTGAAGTGGTGGGCGTGCCGCTGCCCGAGCCCGGCCTGCATGTGGTGGAAATAGAGTCGCCGCGCCTGGGCGCCGCGCTGCTGGCCAAGCCGGCGCCGCTGTACGTGCGCACCGCCGCACTCGTCACCAACCTGGGCGTGCATGTCAAGCGCGGGCGCGAGAACGCCGTGGTCTGGGTCACCACGCTGGACCGCGCCCGCCCGGTGGCCGGCGCGCAAGTGGCCATCAACGATTGCCAAGGCCGCGCGCTGTGGAGCGGCAGCACCGATGCCCATGGCCTGGCACGCATGAGCGAGCCCCTGCCGCTGCGCAACACCGGCTGCGCCGATGACGACACCCTGTTCGTCAGCGCGCGCAAGACCGATGAGCAAGGCCGCGCCGATGTGTCGTTCGTGCTGAGCAGTTGGCAAAAAGGCATTGAGCCCTGGCGCTTCAACTTCAACACCAGCCTGGCCTCGCAACCCGACTTGCGCAGCCACACCGTGCTCGACCGCAGCTTGGTGCGTGCCGGTGAGACCGTGGCCATGAAGCACTTCGCGCGCATTGAAAACAGCGCCGGCCTGAGCCTGCCCCAGCCCGAAGATTTGCCCACACGCGCGCGCATCGTGCACAGCGGCAGCGGGCAAGAAAGCTTCCTGCCCCTGGTGTGGCAAGCGGCGCGCCAGGCCAGCACGCGCTTCGAGGTGCCGGCGGGCGCGAAGCTGGGCCAATACCGCATCGAGCTTGAACGCCCGGCCCGCCCCGGGCGTGAAGCCTTCAGCCAGCAAAGCGGTGAGTTCCGGGTTGAAGAGTTTCGCGTTCCGTTAATCGATGCCCGCTTGTCTGCGCCGAAGCTCATTCCCATTGCGCCGCGCGAACTGGCGCTGCCGTTGCAGCTCAACTTCATGGCCGGCGGGCCCGTGGCCGGGGCGCCGGTGCAAGCCAGCGCCTTGCTGCGCGAGCGCGCGATTGACTTTGCCGGCTACGAGGAGTTCCAGTTCGCAGCGCCACGGCTTGACCTGGGCGAACAGTCCGCTGCCAGCGAGGATGAAGCGAACGACGGCGCGCGTTTGGTCGCCGACAAGATCGCTGCCAGGACCGACGCGCAAGGTGCGGCCACCTTGGTGCTCAAGGACCTGCCGGCGATCAAGCGGCCCAGCATGTTGCAAGCCGAGGCGAACTACACCGACCCGAATGGCGAGCTGAAAACCACCACCGCGCGCATCGAACTGTGGCCCAGCGAGGTGGTGTTGGGCCTGCGCACCCAGGGCTGGGCCAGCACGCGCGGCGCGCGCCAGCGCGTGCAACTGCTGGCGCTGAACACCGCCGGCACGCCGCTGGTCAAGCAGAAGCTTGAACTGCGCGGGCGCCACCAGTTGCGCAGCAGCGCGCGCAAGCGCCTGGTCGGCGGCCTGTACGCGTATGACGAGACGCGCCAGGTGGTGGACCTGGGCGTGCTGTGCAGCGGCCTGAGCGACAGCCGTGGCCAGCTTGAGTGTGACGTCGACTTGCAGCGCGCAGGCCAGGTGGAACTGGTGGCCAGCAGCGCCGACGCCCAAGGCCGCAGCGCCGAGGCCGCGGCCAGCCTGTGGGTCACGCGCAGCGGCGAACTGTGGTTTGCACAGGACAACGACGACCGCATCGACCTGCTGCCCGAAAAGAAGCATTACCAACCCGGTGAGACGGCGCGGCTGCAAGTGCGCATGCCGTTCCGCCAAGCCACGGTGTTGCTCAGCGTGGAACGCGAAGGCGTGATCGCCACCCGCGTGCTCACCCTGCGCGCTGACGACCCGACCATCGAGCTGAAGATCGACAAGAGCTGGGGACCAAACGTTTATGTGAGCGTGCTGGCCCTGCGCGGGCGTGTGCGCGATGTGCCGTTGCGCAGCTTTTTCGCCTGGGGCTGGAAGACACCGCTCGATTGGTGGCAGGCCTGGCGCGAAGAAGGCCCGCTGTACCAGCCGCCCACGGCCATGGCTGACCTGGCGCGCCCGGCGCACAAGTTCGGCGCGGCGCAGCTCAAGGTGGGCCTGGCCGCGCATGAGCTGCAAGTGAGCGTCACGCCCGACAAGGAACTCTATGGCGTGCGCGACAAGGCCAGCGTGCGCATCAAGGTCAGCCACGGTGGCCAGCCGTTGCCTGATGCCCAAGTGGCGTTTGCCGCGGTCGATGAAGGCCTGCTGGCCTTGAGCCCTAACGTTTCATGGGACTTGCTGAATGGCTTGATGCCCGCGCGCACCTGGGGCGTGGAAACCAGCACCGCGCACAGTGAAATCGTCGGCCGGCGCCACTTCGGCCGCAAGGCCGTTCCCGCCGGCGGCGGCGGCGGGCGCCGGCCCACGCGCGAGCTGTTCGACACGCTGCTGCTGTGGCGCCCGGTGGTCACGCTCGACGCCCGCGGCGAAGCCGTGCTCGAGGTGCCGCTGAACGATTCGCTCACCCGCTTCAAGCTGGTGGCGGTGGCCGATGCCGGCGCGCAGCAGTTCGGCACCGGCTCGGCCAGCATCCGCGTCAGCCAGGATTTGCAACTGCTCAGCGGCTTGCCGCCGTTGGTGCGCCAGGGTGACCGATTCAGTGCCCCCTTCACCGCGCGCAACACCACCGCGCGCGAAATGAAACTGCGCGTGGCCTTGCAGGGTACGGTCAACAGCGAGCCGGGGTTGATGGCCCCAAGCGCAACCGCTGGTTCAGCCGCAAGCCCGCCACGCATTGACCGCACCGTCCTGGCCTTGCCGGCGCAAGACATCACCCTGGCCGCGGGCGCGGCGCGTGAACTGAGCTGGGACGTGGCCGTTCCCGGCAACGCCTTCAGCATCACCTGGCAAGCCACGGTGGATGAACTGCAAGGCAAGGCCAAAGACCAGGTCACCTTCACGCAAAGGGTCAGCCCCGCCGTGCCGCTGCGCGTGGTGCAGGCCAGCGTGCGCGCGCTCGACGGCGCCCAATCCAGCGCCATCGTCATCGCCACCACCGTGCCGGCCGATGCCTTGCCGGGCTCGGCCAGCTTGCGCGTTTCAGTGCAAGCCAAACTGGCCACGGCGCTGCCGGGCGTGCAGCGCTTCTTCGAGACCTACCCCTACAGTTGCCTGGAGCAGAAGGCCTCGGTGGCCCTGGGTCTGGCTGACCTGAAACGTTGGGCAGCGCTGACCCGGGAGTTGCCGAGTTACCTCGACGCCGACGGCCTGGCCAGCTACTTCCCCACCGGCAACGCCGGCGTGGCGCAGGGCAGCGACCGCCTCACCGCCTACGTGCTGGCCGCGGCGCACGAAGCCGGCGCCGAGATTCCGGCGCCGGCGCGCGACGCCATGCTGGCCGGCCTGGCGGCGTTCGTGGAAGGCCGCATCGAGCGCCGCTTCTGGGCCCCGCGGGCTGACCTGGATGCGCGCAAGCTCGCTGCCATCGAGGCCCTTGCGCGGCACGGCAAGGCGCGCGTGGCCATGCTCGATTCGATCAACCTCACTCCCACCCTGTGGCCCACCGCCACGCTGCTCGATTGGCTGAGCCTGCTCAAGCGCATGAGCGGCGTGCCGCAACACGCCAAGCGCCTGGCCGAAGCACAGGCCTTGCTGCGCGCGCGGCTGAGTATCTCCGGCACCACGTTGAAGTTCAGCAACGAAAGTGATGACGCCTGGTGGTGGCTGATGGACAGTGCCGACGGCAATGCTGCCAAGTTGATCCTGGCCACGCTTGACGATGCGCAGTGGAAGCCAGACATGCCGCGCCTGTTGCAAGGCCACCTGGCACGCCAGCAAGGTGGCGCCTGGACCACCACCACCGGCAACCTGTGGGGCGTGCTGGCCCTGCGCAAGTTCAGTGCCGCGTTCGAGGCGGTGCCGGTGGCGGGCATCACCAAGGCGGCATTGGGCAGCGGCAGCAGCAACACTAGCACTAGCACTAGCAGCCAGCTTGATTGGGCGGCGCACCCAGAGGGTGGCACCCTGCCCGCTTTGCCGCTGGCAGCCGGCTCGTTGCAAATCAGCCATGAAGGCACTGGCAAGCCCTGGGTCACGGTGCAGGCGCTGGCCGCGGTGCCGCTGAAGGCGCCGCTGCGCGCGGGCTACCGGCTCAGCCGCAGCGTGGTGGCTGTAGAGCGCAAGGTCGCCACCCAGTGGAGCCGGGGTGATGTGCTGCGCGTGCGCCTGGAAGTTGACGCCAGCGCCGACATGAACTGGGTCGTGCTGAGCGACCCCGTGCCCGCCGGCGCGGTGGTGCTGGGCAGCGGGCTGGGCGGCGAATCGGCCATTGCCAGCCGCGGCGAAAAGCGCTCCGGCCAAGCCTGGCCGGCGTTCCAGGAACGCAGCTTCGAGGCCTTTCGCAGCTACTACGAATTCCTGCCGCGCGGCAAGCATGTTCTGGAATACACGCTGCGCCTGAACAGCGCCGGGCGCTTTGCGCTGCCGCCCACGCGGGTGGAGGCCATGTACGCACCCGAGCGCCACGGCGCGCTGCCCAATGCGGCGATCGAGGTGCTGCCTTGATTCGATGGTTAACCGGCACGGTGCTGGCGCTGGCAGCCGGCGGCGCCTGCGCCCTGCCCAGCTTTGACGAGGTGCGCCGCGCGCACCGCCCGTCAGACATCACCCTGCAAGACCGCCACGGCCAGGCGCTGCAAACCGTGCGCATCGATGCCAGCGTGCGCCGCGCGCCGTGGCTGGCGCTTGGCGAGATGTCGCCGGCGCTGCTGCAAGCCATCGTGCTCAGCGAGGACCAGCGCTTCTGGCAGCACAGCGGCGTGGACTGGGCCGCCGCGGCGCGCAGCGCCTTTGCCAACTTGTGGAACACGCGCACGCGCGGCGCGTCCACGCTGACCATGCAACTGGCCGGGCTGATCAGCGAAGACCTGGCGCGCCCCATTGGGGGGCGCAGCGTGGTGCAAAAGCTCAGCCAGGCGGCCACGGCACTCCAGCTTGAACAGCACTGGAGCAAGAGCCAGATCCTGGAGGCCTACCTGAACCAGGTGCCGCTGCGCGGCGAGTTGGTGGGCGTGAACGCGCTGGCGCAAACCCTGTTCGGCAAGCATGCCAGCGG
>JAYUQE010000330.1:0-10126 GCA_043756905.1 Burkholderiales bacterium
CGTCGTTCTCGGCGCAGTGACCTGGCCGAATCAGCAGGACATTGCGCCGGAGACGCTGCTGGCCGAGATGACGCCAGTGCTGGAACAGCCCGCATGGAATTGAGCCTGGAAACGGCAGTTGACCGCTTACCTGCGCCGCAGACGCTGGCAAGCGGCGGCTGCCGGAGCAACCAACAACGTTTCGCCAATCCCCGCCGGGGGGGCCGTTCACGGCCGAGACGACAAGGAGCGCCGCCGCGCGACCTGACGCTGCGTAGGTGTGCTTGCCAGTGGCGAAGCGGACATTGCCGACCAGCGGCGTCGCGGCTCGCAACGGGGCCAGGGCAAGGCTGCCGCCCCAGTGTCGAGGCAAGAGCTGCTGCCGCTGGTTTGCCACCGGGGATCCTGTGCATGCTTTGAATCCCGCTCGCCCGCAACTGACCATGAATCGCCTGCGCCACTGTAGTGCCCTGCGCCGCTTCATCGGCGTGGCTTTGCTGTCGCTGATGCTGGGCCAATGGACTGTCCTTGTTCATGCGATCGAGCATGCGCAGGCACCGGCATCGGTTGCGGTTCCAGCCGATGGTGATCACGCCTGGGGCCACCAAGCCGGTACCTCTGCCTGTCATCTGGTCGACCACCTGCTCACAGGGCAGGCGCCAGGAGGGGAGCCCGCGGCAGTCCCGTGTGTCCCGCCTGTAGCCACGCGGCTGACAGCCCCTGCATCGTCGATCAGCCCGGGCCCCATATCACGGGCCTACGAAGCGCGCGGCCCACCGCCGGCCTGAGTTCCCCAAGCGGCAGCCACTGCGACCGCGTCGCTGGCATCCCTTTGCTTGATGCCGGCCCCATGGGCCGGCGAGGATTCGTGCATGAAACCTTTAATCTGGGCGGCCCTGGTGGCCGTCGCTGCGCCTGCCTGGGCGCAGCAGAAAATTGAAGCCGTCGTCGTCACTGGCAATCCCCTGGGCAGCCGCGAAGTCGCGACGCCAGCGTCCGTGCTCTCCGGTCAAGGGCTGGTTCTGCGCCGCGGCAGTTCGCTCGGCGAGACCCTGGACGGCTTACCCGGCGTGTCTTCCAGCTACTTCGGCCCGAACGCCAACCGACCCGTCATCCGTGGCCAGGACGGCGACCGCATCCGCGTGCTCAGCAACGCAGGTGCGTCGCTCGATGCGTCCAGCCTGAGCTTCGACCACGCCGTGCCGATCGATCCGCTGGTGATCGAGCGCATCGAGGTGCTGCGCGGCCCGGCGGCGCTGCTGTACGGCGGCAGCGCGGTCGGCGGCGTCGTGAATGCAATCGACAACCGGATTCCGAAGACACGCATCGATGGCGTCTCGGGTGCACTGGAAACTCGCTTCGGCGGCGCTGCCAGCGAACGGGCTGCGTCTGCCGTGGTGGAGACGGGCGGCAATGGGTTTGCGCTGCACGCCGATACGTTCGGCCGCAGGACCGACGACCTGCGCGTGCCAGCCTTCGACCGACCGTTGGCAGACGGCAGCACCGAGCGCCGCACGCGCGTCGCCAATTCCGCCAGTCGTGGGCAGGGAGGCGCGCTGGGCTCCTCGTTTGTGTGGAACCACGGCTACGTCGGGGCCAGTGTCGACACCTACCGCAACCACTACGGCATCGTGGCCGAGGACGACATCACCATCCAGATGCGCCGGGACAAGCTGGCCCTGGCCGGGGAGGTGCGCATGCCCGGCGGCTTGATCACCACGCTGCGCGGGCAGGCGGCCGGCACCGACTACCAGCGCCAGGAGATCGAGGGTGACGGGTCCGTTGGCACCACCTTCAAGACCCGCGGCAGCGATGCGCGGGTGGAGGCGGTGCACAAAGCGCTGACCATGGGCGCTGGGCGCATCGAAGGCACCTTCGGATTGCAGTTCGAGTCGTCGCGCTTCTCGGCACTGGGCGAAGAAGCGTTCGTGCCCTCGACACGTACCCGCCAGACCGCCGCCTTCCTGCTGGAGCGTTGGACCTGGGGCGACAGCGGGCACCTCAGCGCCGGTGCGCGTGCCGAGCAAGTGCGGGTGCGATCGGAAGGCGATGCCGAAGGCGCCGAGCCGCAGTTCGGGCCGGCACAGGAGCGCAAGTTCGCGCCCCGTAGCGCGTCAATCGGTGGCGTGCTGAACCTGAACCCGCAGTGGCAGCTGTCGTCGAACTGGTCCACCACCGAGCGGGCACCGACGAGCTACGAGCTGTACGCCAACGGCGTTCATGCCGCCACCAGTGCCTACGAGCGCGGCGACCCGCAGCAGCATCTGGAGCGTGGCCGCAACCTTGACGTCGCCCTGGGCTGGAAGAACGGCGCGCGCGGCGTCAAGGTGGGCGTCTTCGAGAGCCGCTTTGCCAACTACATTGCGCTGGAAGCCACGGGCGAGCCGGACTTCGTCGACGACGAGGGCGGCAGCATCCCGGTCTTTGCCTTCCGAGGTGTGCGCGCGCGGCTCTACGGCCTGGAATTTGAGGCAACCTGGCGCGCGATGGAAGGCGCGCGCACCATTGACTTCGACGCCAAGCTCGACATCGTGCGGGGCAGCAATGTGGACAGCGGCGAGGCCCTGCCGCGGCTTGCCCCGCGGCGGGCCACTGTGGGCGTGAATCTGCTGCAGGGCGCGTGGACCGCGCGCGCCGAGGTGCAACAGGCCAGCGCGCAACACCGCGTACCGGGCACCGATGTTGCGACGGCAGGCTGGACGCTGATCAATCTGTCGGCGAGCTATGCGCTGAACCTAGGCGAACAGGGCATGCTGCTGTTCGTGAAGCTGCATAACGTGGCTGACAAGCTTGCATACAGCGCCAGCACCATTGGCACAGTGCGTGCCTTATCACCCTTGCCGGGGCGGAGTCTGACGGCGGGTCTGCGGCTTTCGTTCTGAACTGAACGGCGGCTTTGGGGTCACTGCACAGCAATCTTCGCTGTCGCCTCAGGGTCAGGCTGCTTACCTGAAGGTGCTGGATGTCTGAGCAGCCGCCCCGGCCGCCGCCCGCGGGAACTTCAAGGCAGCAGCCAGCGCAGCGGCACCATGACGATGGCCGGGAAGGCAATCAACAGCGCCAGCACAACCAACTGCGACAGCAGGAAGGGCCACACGCCATTGATGACGTCATGCATCGGCACGCGGCCGACGCCGCACACCACGTTCAGCACCGTGCCCACCGGCGGCGTGAGCAGGCCAATGGCGTTGTTGATGATGAACAGCACGCCGCAGTACACCGGGTCGATGCCCACCTGGCGCACCAGCGGCATCAGCACGGGGGTGAGGATCAACACGGTGGGCGCGAAATCCAGCGCGGTGCCCACGATCACCACGAGCAGCATCAGCATCGCCATCAGCAGCGTCTTGTTGTCGATGAAGGGCTGCATCAGCGTGACGATCTGGCTCGGGATGTTGGCCACCGTGATCAACCAGGCCGACACCAGCGCCGCGGCCACCAGGAACATCACGATGGCCGAGGTTTTGCCCGCTGCCAGCTCGATGCCGTAGAGCTGCCCGGGCTTGATCTCGCGGTACACGAACAGGCCCACGAGCAGCGAGTACACCACCGCCACCACGGCGGCCTCGGTGGGCGTGAAGATGCCCGCCTTCATGCCGCCGATGATGGTGAAGGCCAGCAGGTAGCTCCAGAAGGCGTCGGCGGTGACGCGCGCTCGCTCGCGCATCGGCACCTTGGGCGCCACCTCAACGCGGTCGTTGCGCGCCACCAGCCACCAGGTGATCACCAGCGCCAGGCCCCATCAACAGGCCGGGCACGATGCCGGCCAGGAAGAGTTTGGAGATCGACACGCCGCCGATGACGCCGAAGAGAATGAAACCGATCGACGGTGGAATGACCGGCGCGATGATGCCGCCGGCGGCAATCAGCCCGGCCGAACGACCCGTGCGGTAACCGGCCTTGCGCATCATCGGCATCAGCACCGCCGCCAGCGCCGCGGTGTCGGCCACCGCCGAGCCCGACAGGCTGGCCATCACCAGCGCGGCAAACACGGCCACGTAGCCCAGCCCGCCCTTGAAGTGGCCGATCCAGACCATGGCCGAATTGACGATGCGCCGGCTCATGCCGCCAGCGTTCATCAACTCGCCGGCGAGCATGAAGAATGGCACCGCCATGAGCGGAAAGTTGTCGGCGCCGCTGATCAGGTTCTGCGACACGATCTGCGTGTCGAACTGGTCCAGGTGCAGCATCAGCGCCGCGCCCGAGACGAGCAGCGAAAAGGCCAGCGGCATGCCCAGCGCCATGACGCCGAGCAGTGAAATGACGAAGACGAGGATCGTCACCGCGGCGCCGCCTTGGCGTCGGCTTGGGTGCCAGCCTGGGCGTCAGCCGCCACATGCGCCAGCGCGTCTTCTTCCGAGTCATGCACCTGGATCAGGTCACGGTCTGTGATGCGGCCAGTGGCCAGCTTGACCAGGTTGGCCGCGATCAGCGCACCCATAACCAGGCTGGCGACGTAGCCCACGCCATAGACCCAGATCATGGGCACGCCGGTCACCGCTGACATCGTGGTCGCGTTGATCTGGTGCTGGCGCCAGGTGCCGTAGAACATCAAGGCGCAGCAGCCGAGCATCAGCGCGTTGGACAGGCCGAAGCAGAACTTCTTGCCGGCGCGCGGCAGCAGGCGGATCAGCGTGTCCAGGCCGAGATGGGCGTTTTCGCGCATCGCGATGATCGCGCCCAGGAAGGTGATCCAGATGAAGTAGAAGCGCGACAGTTCTTCGGAAAAGTCGAGACCCGAGTTGAAGCCGTAACGCAGCACGACGTTGCCGAACACCATGACGACCATGGCGCTGAGCATCAGCACGAGCAGCGTTTCGGCGAGCCGAAAGAACAGCCGGTCAAGCGCCTTCATGCGGCTCGCCTACAACCGGATGATTACTTGGTGGCCGCAATGGCCTGCAGCAGCGCTGGGCCGTTTTTCTCTGCAAAGGTCTTGGCGATGGCGTCGGAAACGATCTTCTGGAACGGCGCCATGTCCGCGTTCTCCACCACCTGCATGCCCGACTTCTTCAGCTCGGCCAAAACCTTGCCGGCGTTTTACGCATTCAGGTCGCGCTGGTAAGCGGCGGCCTCGCGCGCAGCCTGGACGACGATGGTCTGCACGTTGGCCGGCAGGCTGTCGAACTTGGCCTTGTTCATGGCCAGGATCAGCGGTGAATAGACGTGGTTGCTCACCGTCAGGTGCTTTTGCACTTCGTAGAACTTCGACGACCAGGTGACGTTGATCGAGTGCTCTTGCGCGTCGTAGGTGCCTGTTTCGAGCGCGGTGTACAGCTCGGCGATCGGCATTGGCGACGGGTTCATGCCCAGCAACATGAACGCCTGGATGTGATACGGGTTGGGCGTGGAGCGGATCTTCAGGCCCTTCAGATCGTCGGGCGTGCGCACCGGGCGCTTGTTGTTGGTGAAGGCGCGCCAGCCGTTTTCCCAGTAGGCCAGGCCCTTCAGGCCGTGCGGCGCCAGTTCGCCCAGCACGCCGCTGCCCACCGCGCCGTCAAGCACCGTGTACGCATGCTGGGCGCTGCGAAAGACGACGGGCAGCTCCATCGCCGCCGTGTTGGCGACGATGCCGTTGTAGTTGGTGGCGCCGCTGGACACGATGTCGATCGTGCCGCCACGAACGCCGTTGATCATGGCCGCGTCGTTGCCCAGTTGGTTGGCCGGGTAAATGGTGATCTCGACCTCACCATTGCTGCGCTGCTTCACCAGTTCGGCCAGCTTCACGGCGGCGGCATGTTGCCCGTCAATGGTGTTGACGGCGTGGCCCAGTTTCAAGTTGAACGTGGCGGCGATGGCGCCGGTGCTCAGGCAGGCCGCCGTAGCGCCACAGGCGAGCAGCAGTTTGGCAAAACTCTTAGTTTGTCTCCGGGGTGTTGAGGTGTTTGCGCCGGGGCGCACTGAACGAAACGCGCCGCGGCGGCGCGCGCGGCGCATCGTCCGTCAAGGCTCGAAGTCTTTTTCGGCCGCCTTGCGCGCGCTTTCGAGCAGCGGCTTTTCCAGCCCCCGCAGGTCCTGCACCAAGGCTTGCGGCACCTGTGCGCCCACCAGGCGCCAGGCCGGGGGCAGCAAGGTGGTGGCGTACAGCTCATCAACCAGCCGTTCGTTGCGCTGCCATTGCATGGCCATCTGCACACCGGCGGTCAACACGGCCAACAGCGCCACCACGGCCTGCACGTGGCGCCAGGCCAGCGGCAGCACCAGGCGCAGATGCCGGGCCACCAGCGCCGCACCCAGGGCCAGCAGCACCAAGGGGCGCACTCGGCTGGCCCAGGGCCAGTCGAACGCGAAGGCCAGCATCGACAGCGCCAGCTCGCTGGCCAACATGGCCAGGCTGAAACCCAGCGCCAGGCGCAGGTGCGGCGTGAAGATAAAGCGGTGGGTGAACAGCTTGGACGCCAGCCCCCACAGCAGGCCCCACACCGCCAGCCCACCGGCGGCGCTGAGCAGCGCGGGCACGTAGTCTTCCCAGCCTGAATCGGGGGTGTTGCCCAGCCACAGCGTGATGCCCATCCAGGCCAGCGCGGCCGCGGCCAACGCCGGCAGCAACCAGCGCGGCGCCTGCTGTGCCACGCCGGCCTGCGCAGCTTCGGCCGGCAACGGGTCTTGCAGCCGGCGCACGCGCAGCAGGCTGCCGCCCAGTTGCCAGCGCGCCAGCGGTTCGAGCGTGGCTTGCTCGCCCGCGGCCAGCGGCAACAGGGCATGGCCGCGCTCAATGCGCGCGCCGTTGCGGCTGTGGCCCACGCGCAGCGTCACCGCGCCTGCGGCATCAACGTCCAGCGTGGCATGTTGCGCCGCCACCTGCGGGTCGTGCAGCACCAGTTCGTTGTCCAGCGCACGGCCCAGGCGAACGGGCCAGGCGGTGACGTCGAAGGCCTGGGTCACCCGGCCTTCGGAATCCAGCAGCTCGATGAGCGCCACGCGCGGCGCGGTCACTGGGGCACCCTGCGGCTCGGCGGTCTCATGGCGCCACCTTCTGGTTCAGCGCAAAGCCTTGCAGGTAATGCTCGGTCAACCGCATCGCGTTGTTGAAGTCGATGCCAAAGGCATCGAGCCGGCCCTGCACGCATTGGGTGGCGTGGTCCACCGTGGTGGTGAGCACGGCCAGGTTGAACAGGCCTTCGAAGCGCTTGAGCGCTGACAGGCACACCACCGTGCGCAGGGCCAGGTCGTCGCGCTCGACGAAGCCTTCCTTGCAGCGCGGCGGGGTCACGCCCGGGCCGCCACCGAAGCTTTCATTGCGAAAACTCTCACCGTACTTTTGCGCATAGCGCAGCGACCCCAGGCGCTGGCCGTCGTAGCTTTCGTGGCGCACGGTGATGGCGCCGGCGCGCAGCCACGGGGTGACGAAAACGGCCTGGTCCATCGTGCAATCGCTGCGCTCGAACTTCAGGAACTTGTCTGTCGGCGGGCTGGTTGAGCCCCAACAGCGCATGAAGGTTTCCTGCGGCACCGGCACGCGGTAGCGGGCATGGTTGGCGCCGCGCCAGGGCTGCGCCAGGAAGCGTTCCACCAGGCCGGCCTGGTGCACCTTGAGCTGGCGCGTCACCTCTTCATACTGCGGCTTGACCAGCGGCGAGGCGCTGCGGGCGCTGTCCAGCAACCCCTGGGCAAAGTTCGCCGGCACCAGGAAGCTGACTTGCTGCCCATCACGCCGCGTGGCCACGTTGATGCCGATCACGCGGCCGGCTTCATCGAGCGTGGGCCCGCCGCTCATGCCCGAGTTGAGCGCGCCGCCAAAGAAAATCTGCGGCAGGTAGCTGCGCTCGACCAGGCCGTTGTAGGTGCCTTCCACCACCGCAAAGCCCACGTCCAGCGGGTTGCCCAGCGAATAGATGCGCTCGCCCTTGTACAAGGCCTGCGCCACCGGCCTGAAGGCCATGGGAGCGGCGGTGAAGGGCAAGCTGCCGGCGGCGGGCACCAGCCGCACCAGGGCCAGGTCGTGAATGACGTCGATGCCCAGCAGTTGCAGTACCCCGGTGCGCCCTTCGGTCAGGGTGTAGCTCAGCCGGTAGCGTTCGGGCCGCAGCGCATATTGGCTGACGACGTGGTAGTTGGTCACGGCCAACCCGCTGGCATCGACCAGGAAGCCCGAGCCCACCGAGGCCTGGCTGTCCTGATCTTTCAGCAGCGTGCGCACTTGCAGCAGTTGGGTGCGGCTGCCTTCGAAAATGCGCTGGCCGCTGGCCGAGACCGACGCCTGCGGCGCTTCGGGTTTGGGTACGGCGGGAGTTTGGGCCTGGGTGTGCAGCGAAAGCGCGGCCAGCAGGGCGGCAGCGCCGCGGGCTAGAAAGTGCATCGGGGCATTCTAGATAGGGTCGCCAATTGCGACCTTGAAGGAAGGACTGAGCACGCGGGCAAGATGGGGCCAAGTACCTCATGGTGCCGCCGATTCGTTCAGGCATGCGTTGGTTTTCTGAGGGTTGGTTGTTGCGACAATGACGCCCCACGCAAGGAGTACGCCCATGACGGCAATCGAAGCTCAGTTGATCGAACGGCTGAAGAAGCTGCCGCCCAGCCGCGTGGCCGAGGTGGTGGATTTCGTTGAGTTCTTGGCCTCGCGCGAGGAGCGCGCAGCAGCCGCTCAGCGGCTCACGCAAGGCCTGGCGCGGCTGGATGCGCTGAACCTGCCGGAGGTTTCCGAGGATGAGATCGAAGGGGAGATTCAAGCGGCGCGGCAGGAACGGCGCGCCGGGCAGGGCGCCTGATCGGTGTCTACCCCGTGCGTTTTGTTCTCGATACCAATCTGCTCGTCTCTGGCGTGATTGCCGCCGGGCTGCCCCGGCGGCTGGTCGATGGCGCCAAGGCCGGCGAGTTCGAGCTTTGCACGAGCGATGTGCTGCTGGCTGAGTTGCTCGATGTGCTCTCGCGGAAAAAGTTCGCCGCAAGGCTCAGCCAGGCCGGGCTTACGCCGCAGAGCATCGTCGATGACTTGCGGCGGCTGGCCGTCGTGGTGTCACCGGCCGACGTGCCGCGCGTGGTGCCCACCGATCCCGACGACGATCACGTCATCGCCGCAGCCGTCACCGGCCAGGCCGATCTCATCGCCTCGGGCGACAAGCGCGACCTCTTGCCAATGGGCAGCTTTGCAGGTATCCCGATCATCACGGCGCGTGAAGCCGTCGAGCGGCTGGAGGCAAGAAGCAAGGCTTGACCCCCGGGCCATTCAGGGGCCATTCAGGGGAAGAAGATTTCAATGAAGATCAAGGGGTAGCGTCCCCTTTTTTCGTCCCTTTTTTCGCCTTTTTTCGCCCTGTCACTCTCGGTACAGGACATCGACCATGTCACCACGAGCAAGTCCAAGGACTTCGGCCATGGTGTCCACCTCAAATTCCGAGTAGGTCAACTCGAGTCCAGCCAACCCCAACGCACTTACAGGTGCCGCGCTCGGTTCAACCTCGATGACTTTCCGAAGACCTACGAAGAGATACGCTGCTTTCTGCTCGTTGAGCTCGAGGTGCCCATCTTCGTTGGCGTCCTCGTTCGATTTCGCGAGCAGCAAGGCAGATTGAGTCGCCTTCTCTGCGTCCTCAGCGTCGATCAAGTAGACGTTTTCGTGAACAAGAAACGTCTCCTGCTCCTGGTGAAGAAGCTTGAAGTAAAAGACAGCGTGCGCGCAGAAGAACATAGTTTTCTCGGGTAGTGTCTAGGGGCAGTCCTTGCGGCTGTCCTTGCCTTTGTTTCGATTGCCGCGCGCCTTCTGTTCCTTCACCAAACGCTTTCGTTCTTCCGCGCTTGTTGTCGGATCCTTCAACCGCCGGCCAATCTCCTCATCAGAGACGCCGATCAAGCCAGTGTCCCTAATGTTCTGTCGGCCACCCTTTGAGAAGACAAGGGTGTCAAGAAGGTAGGCACCACCAGCGATGGCCGCCCCTATTGCAACGTCCGTAGCTGTGATTGCAAGAGGCACCGCAGGAGCCAACAAGAAAGCTAGCTGCCCATCAGGATCGACGTTACTGATAGGGTTGCCTTCCGCGTATGCGTAAGTGTTAATGCCGCCTTCGAGCCCGATGGGATCGGACTGGGTATAACGCCCCAGCGAAGCATCGAAATACCGATTCCAGTTGTACCAAAGCCCGCTCTCAGCGTCTTGGTATTGCCCAGGAAACCCGATGTTCAAGCCGCCGATCGAGTCAACGGCAACCAC
>JAYUQE010000331.1:0-10101 GCA_043756905.1 Burkholderiales bacterium
CGGTTTTGGCTTTTTGCAGGCCTTCGAAGCCCTCTTCGGCGGCGGCAAAACCCAGGCGCCGGTGGTGGTGATGCTGACCAGTTCTCCCGACCCGGCTGACCGCACGCGCGCCTTCAGCTTCACCAGCGTGCGCGACTATGTCGTCAAGCCGGTCAGCGTCAAGGCCATGCATGAATTGATCCAACGCCTGGGCGTCGCGGATGCCCGCACCTTACGCACAGGCGGGCGCACAGACGGGCGAAGTACCGGGCGCACTACCGGGCGCACTACCGGGCGCACTACCGGGCGCACTAGCGGGCGCACTACCGGGCGCACTACCGGGCGCACAAGCGCACGCCGCACCGCAAAGCGCGCCGGGTGCCGCGGCTGGCAAGGCGCCCGGTAGCGCGTCAGCTTCACCCACCCAGCATGCAGCGGCCGCCGCCGACGCGCTGCGCATGGCGGCCACGTTTTTCGTGCTTGCCGTCATCGCCATTCACATGGCGCGCGAGCCGCACGCGATCACCAATGTCTGGTTCGCCAATGCCGCAGCCATTGCCATCCTGGGCACCGCAGAACGCGCGCGCTGGCCGCTGCTGCTGGCCGCGCTGGCCGGGGCGAACCTGGCGGCCAACTGGCTCTTGCGCGGCAACCTGGCGCTGTCAGCCAGCTTCGTGCCGGGCAATGTGGTCGAGGTGGCCATTGGTGCTTGTTTGCTGCAGCGCTTCAGGCTGGCGCGCGACTTCGACACCAGCCCGCGCGCGTTCGCGAAGGTGATCGCCGCCGGTGGCCTGCTGCCGCAGTTGGCCGGCGCGACGATCGGCGCGGCCACCCTGCACGCCTACGGCTTTGCCACCTTCAGCGGCGCGTGGCTCAACTGGTATGTCGACTCCACGCTCGGCGCGCTGGCGGTGCTGCCGTTGGCGTTGGCGCTGCGGCGCGCCCAGCTTGACGGCGCGCGCTCGCACCTGGCCACGCCGGCGTCCTTGCTGTTTCTTGGGCTCGTGCTCGGCGTGGCTTTTGCGGCGTTCGCGTGGGTGCCAGCGCCTTTTGTCCTGCTCGCACTGCCGTTGGTGGCGAGCGTTTTCTTCGTCTCACCGGCGGCCACGTTCGCCCTGTGTTTCATCACGGTGTGGGTGGTCTGCGCGGGCCTGGACTACCGCTGGTTTGCGCTGCCGGGCGGGCACGCCACTTCGGCCGGGGTCTTGCTCTACCTGCCTGCGGCTGCTGCGGTGTTGCCGGCCCAGTTGCTGGCCTTGGTGGTGCCGCGCATGCGCCGCCTTCAAGCCGATACCGATGCGCTGAGTTTGACCGCCAGCGATGCCGCAGCGGTGATTGACGAGCATGGCGTCATTCGAAGCCTCAACCCCGCCCACGAACGGCTGTGGGGCCGCAGCCGCGAGGCCCAGATCGGGCACACGATCGAATCAGTGGTCACCCCGCGCAATGTAGACATGGTTCGCGAGTCCTTCGACAAGGCCCTGCGCGGCACACCAGTGCGAGTGCGGCTCGAACGCGCCAGCGCAGACGGCACACGGGTGCTTGATGTCAGCTACCAGCCCGTGCCCGATGCCGACGGCCGTGTGACCCGGGTCTTGTTCACGGCCCGTGACATGACCGATCTGTTAGCGGTGCAGCGCGAACTCGAGCGCAATGTCGAACACCTGCGCAAGGCCAATGAAGGCATGCAGCAGTTTGTGCGCATCGCCTCGCACGACATGCGCGAGCCGCTGAATACGATCGCTCAGTTCTGTGGCCTGATCGAGTCCGATCACGCCCATGAGCTGACCCCGGCAGCGCGCCTGTACTTCGAGCAAGTGGGCGGCGGTGCGACGCGGATGCGCACGCTGCTGGACGACGTGCTGAGCTTTGCGCGCCTGGACGATCAGGCCGACAACACCCTGGGCGAGGTGGCGCTGGACGGCGTGGCCAACACGGTGCTCGCCGCATTGGCCGGCCGCATTGGCGAGCGCCAGGCCCAGGTCGACGTGACGAAGCCGCTGCCCACGGTGCTGGGCCACCACAGCCTGCTGGTGCTGCTGTTGCAGAACCTGGTGGCCAATGGCATCAAGTTTGCGCCGACTGGCCAGCAGCCGCGGGTGCGTATCAGTGCCCGCGAAGAAGGGGAATTTGTCGTCCTGACCGTCGCCGACCAGGGCATCGGCATTGCGGCGGCTGATCAGGGCCAGTTGTTCACGCCCTTCAAGCGCCTGCACACCCGGCGGCAATACGACGGCACCGGCCTGGGCCTGGCGATCAGCAAGCGCATCGTCGAGCACATGGCAGGCACGATCAGTCTCGAATCGCAGCCGGGGGTGGGCACGCAGGTGCATGTCCGCCTGCCCCGGCCGCCCGCAGCCGCGGGGGCGGCATCGCCGGTGGGCCGGGCAACATCAGAATCTTGATACCACCCCTCTTGACAGCAGCGTCCCGCAACGTTTGACGTTACTCACTCTGCCTTTGGGCTGCTGGGTGCTTGCAGCTTCTCAGCAATCGCCGCCAGCGCCAGTTCATAGCCCAGCGGCCCCAGCCCGCAGATCACGCCCAGCGCCGCCAGCGACACCAAAGACTTTTGATAGTGCACTTCGCGGCGGTGGATGTTGCTGAGGTGAACCTCGATGATGGGCAGCGCGCAGGCCTTCAGCGCATCAAGAATGGCCACCGAGGTGAACGAATAGCCTGCGGGGTTGATCACGATGCCGGCCGCGCGCTGGCGCGCCTCATGTATCCAGTCGATCAACTCGCCCTCATGGTTCGATTGGCGGAATTCCAGCGCCAACCCCAGGCGCTGTGCCGCGTTGCGGCAGCGCTGTTCCACATCGGCCAGCGTGGCATGGCCGTAGATCTGCGGCTCGCGCTCGCCCAGCAGGTTGAGGTTGGGGCCGTTGAGGACGAAGATCGTGGGCATGGCTCCCGGCCTACCGCCCCAACTCCTTGGCGCTGACACCGCCTATGCCCCAGTTCTCTTTGGGCATTTCGTGGATCCATACGCGCACGGTCTCCTTCGGTGCGCCCACGGCGTCCATCAAGGCTTGCGTCACCTTCTCAAGCACGGCCTTCTTCTGTTCGGGCGTGCGGCCTTCGAGCATGTAGATCTGGGCAAAGGGCATTTGAGTCTCCTGGAACGTTAAAGAATATTTCGCACCACGCCGCCTTCCACCCGCAGCGCCGCGCCGTGAATGGCGCCCGAGAGCGGGCCGCAGACATGGGCCACCAGCGCGGCCACTTCTTCGGGGGCAATGAAGCGACGGATGAGCGATGTGGGCCGCGCATCGCGGAAAAACTGCGCCTGCGCCTCGGCCACGCTGGTGCCGGCACGCTTGGCGGCGCCTTCAAGATAGGCCTGCGCGCCTTCGGTCAGCGTGGGCCCGGGCAGCACGGAATTCACCGTCACGCCGCAGGCCACGCAGGTCTCAGCCAGGCCGCGCGCCAAGGCAATTTGCGCGGCCTTGGTGACGCCGTAATGAAGCATGTCGCCCGGCGGGTTGACGCCCGATTCGCTGGAGATAAACACCACCCTGCCCCAGCTACGCGCTTTCATGGCCGGCAGCAAGGCGCGTGTGAGGCGCACGCCACTCATCACGTTGGCGTTGAACAGGCGCAACCAGTCGTCATCGCTCTGTTCGGCAAAGGCGCGCTGTTCGTAGATGCCCAGGTTGTTGATGAGGATGTCGATCTCGCCTGCCGCACGCACCACGGCATCGGCACCCGCTGCCGTGGCCAGGTCGGCCGCCACGCCTTGCACCGTGGCAGCGGGCACGGCCTTCTGCAAGCTGCGCACCGCTTGCTCGGTACGGCCAGCGTCGCGGCCATTGAGCACCACGGCGGCGCCCTGCTCGGCCAGCGCTATTGCAATGGCAAAACCGATGCCCGCAGTGGAACCGCTGACCAGGGCGCGCCGACCGGCCAGAACTTGATGGTTGAGCGTGGTCACTGGTAGCAATCAAACAAAGCGCATCGACACATTGCCCAGGTCTTGAAAGCGCACGTTGATGTGGTCGCCCTTGGCCACGGCAATCGCTTCGGTCACGCCGCCGGTCATGATGAAGCTGCCTGCCGGAATGTGCTGGCCACGCGTGCCCAGGTGGTTGGCCAGCATGGCCACCGCTGCGGCGGGGTGGCCCAGCACCGCCGCGCCGGCAGCCATGGCCACGATCTGGCCGTTCTTTTCCAGGCACACGCCCAGGGTGCGCAGGTCAAGGTCAGCCAAGTCGCGTGAACGCCCACCGACCACAAAGCCCGCGGCCGAGGTGTTGTCGGCCACCACGCTCTTCAAATCGAACTTGAAATCGCGGTAGCGGCTGTCGATGATTTCCACGGCCGGCAGCACGAAATCGATCGCCGCCAGCACATTGCCCAGGTGGCAGCCGGGGCCGTACAGCGGCGCCTTGGTGACGACGCAGATTTCAGCCTCCACCTTGGGGTGGATGAAATCCGCCATGCGGATTTCGCTGCCTTCAGGCCGGGCCATGCTGGCGCTCATGAAGCCGAAGCACGGCACGTCCACGCCCATTTGCTTCATCTTGGCAAACGAGGTGAGGCCGGCTTTCAGGCCTGCGCATCTGTCGCCGCGGGCTTCCTTGCTCGCTCGGATCGCGTCCTGGATATCGTAGGCGTCGGCCCAATCCATGTCCGGGTGGGCGTCGGTGATCTTCACCACGTCGCGCACCTGCAGTTGCGCATCTTCAAGGTGTTTGGCCAGTTCGGCGATGGTGGCTTTGCTGAGTGCCATGTTGACTGATCTCTTTAGTTAAATGAAGCGCACCGAGGTGCTGCCCAGCCCGCCCACGGCGCAGTGAAAATGATCGCCGGCCTTCAAGGGCACCAGGGGTGATTGCGAGCCCGAAAGGATCACCTCGCCCGCCTTCAGGCCGATGCCCAGCGCGCCCAGGGTGTTGGCCAGCCACACCACGGCGTTGATGGGCGAGCCCAAGGCGGCCGCGCCGCAGGTGGTGCTGATGATTTCGCCGTTCTTTTCAAGCACCATGCCGGCTAACGACAGATCGAGCTGGCGCGGGCTCTTGCGCGTGCCGCCCAGGCTGAACACCCCGCAACTGGCGTTGTCGGCGATGGTGTCCTGGATCTTGATCTTCCAGTCGCGAATGCGTGAGTCAACGATTTCGAAGCAGGGCATCACGCATTCGGTGGCGCGCAGCACATCGGCCGCGGTCACGCCTGGGCCGGTGAGGTCGCGCGCCAGCATGAAGGCCACTTCAGCCTCGGCGCGCGGGGCGATGAACTGACTGGCGTTGATGGGCTCGCCTTCGTTGTAGGCCATGCTGGACAACAGTTGCCCGAAGTCGGGCCGGTTCACGCCCAGCATGTCCATCACCACCTTGCTGGTGACGCCGATCTTGCGGCCCACCAATCTTTCGCCGGCATCCAATCGGTGCTGCACCATGCGCAGTTGAATCTGGTAGGCGTCTTCCACCGTGATGCCGGGTTCGCGGTTGGTCAGCGGGTCGAGCGCCTCACGCTGAACCAGGGCGCGGTGCAGTTCGTCGCCGTGGCGTTGAATCGTGGATTTGTCCATGGGCTGGATGGTAGATGGAGTGAGTGGAATGAACCGTTAGGCCGCGTCGGCCTCGGCCAGGAAATCAGCCACCAGGCGGTTGAAGCGCGCGGCGTGCTCGATCTGCGTCCAGTGGCCGCACTGGCCGAACACATGCAACTGCGCACGAGGGATCAGCGTGGCCAGGGTGAGCGAGTTTTGCAGGGGAATGACCTGGTCTTCGCGGCCGTGTATCACCAGGGTCTGATGCGGCAAGGCGCGAATGCTGGCTTCAGCGCTGGCCATGGCATCGACCCAACGCTGGCGCGGCGCCGGGAACATGGCGGCGAACGATTCCTGAAAGCCCGGCCGAATGCTGGCCTGGTAGCGCAATTCAGCCAATTCGTCGGTGACCAGGCTGCGGTCGAACGCAAACCAGTCCATCAGGCGGCGCATGGACTCGAAGCTCGGTTGATAGCCCCACACCGCATCCAGCCCTTCGGTGATGGCAAAGGGCACGCCCACCGATCCCATCAGCACCAGGCGGCGCACGCGTTGCGGTGCTTGAATCGCCAGTGCCAGCGCCAGGCCACCGCCGAAGGAATTGCCCACCACGTCGGCCTGCGCCACACCCAGCGCGTCCATCACATCCAGCGCCTGTTGCACCCAGGTGGCCATGGTGTAGGCCACGCCTGCGGGCCTGTCAGTGAAGCCGAAGCCCACCATGTCGGGCGCGATCACGCGGCGCGCGGCGGCCAGCGCCGGCATGGCCAAACGCCAGTTTGCATAGGCGCTGACACCCGGGCCCGAGCCGTGGATCATGAGCAGCGGTGCGCCCTGCCCCAGATCGTGCAGATTGGTTTCGAAGCTGCCTGTGCGAATGCGTTTGCCGATCTCCGGGTTGGCTGCCGCAGTCATAAACCAGCCTCCGCGCTTCGCGCTGCGGTACGAGCGCCCTGCGGGGCGGCCGTGCGGGCGCTCACAGCTTCACCATCACGTTGCGCAGCTCGGTGTAGAACTCCAACGAATGCACGCCGCCTTCGCGGCCAATGCCCGAGGCCTTGGCGCCACCGAAGGCGGTGCGCAGGTCGCGCAGGAACCAACTGTTGATCCAGCACAGGCCCACTTCGATGGCCGCGGCCATGCGGTGCGCCGTGCCCAGGTTTTGCGTCCACACCGTGGTGCACAGCCCGTACTCGGTGTTGTTGGCCAGATTGATGACTTCTTCTTCGGTGTCGAACGGCGCAATGTGGCAGCACGGGCCGAAAATTTCCTCGCGAATGACACGCGCACTCTCGGGCAGGCCCGTCCAGATGGTGGGCTGCACCCAGTGACCACTGGCCAAGGCGGCGTCCACACTTGGCGCGCCGCCACCGGTGACCACCGTGGCACCTTCGCTGCGCGCCAGCTCGTAATAGGCCATCACCTTTTGCTTGTGCTCGGCGCTGATGAGCGGGCCCAGGCCCACGCCGGGCATGTCAGGCGGGCCGATCCTCAAGGCCTCGGCCTTCAGCTTCAGCGCGGCCACAAACTGGCTGAAGATGGGCCGCTGCACATACACGCGCTCGGTGCCCAGGCAGACCTGGCCGCAATTCTCGAAACTGCTGCGCGCAATGCCGGCCACGGCTTTTTCAAAATCGGCATCGGCAAACACGATGCCGGCGTTCTTGCCGCCGAGCTCGAAGCTCACCGGCCGCACGCCCTTGGCTGCCGCGGCCATGATCGCTTCGCCGGTGCGCGTTTCACCCGTGAAGGTGATGCCGTTCACACCGGGGTGGCGCGTCAGGAATTCGCCGGCTGAATCGGGGCCGAAGCCGTGCAGCACGTTGTAGACGCCCTTGGGCACGCCCACCTTGCTCATCACCTCGCCCAGCAGCGTGGCGGTTGCGGGTGTCTCTTCCGAAGGCTTCACGATGACTGTGTTGCCGCAGGCCAGCGCCGGGCCCACCTTCCAGGTCATCAGAAGCAACGGCAGGTTCCAGGGGCAAATCACTGCCACCACGCCCAGCGGCGTGCGCAACCCGTAGCTGACGGCCTTGCCGCCATCGGGCGTGGTCATCTCGAAGCTTTCGCTGGGCACGTTCTTCACGATGTCGGCAAACACCTTGAAGTTGGCCGCGCCGCGTGGAATGTCGATGTGCGAGGCTAACGAATGAGGTTTGCCGGTGTCGGCCAACTCGGCTTGAAGGAAGTCATCAAACCGACGGTCGATTTCATTGGCCACGGCATACAGCAGCTCCACGCGCTTGACCACGCTCATGCGGCCCCAGTCGCCATGCAGCGCGGCGCGCGCCGCGGCCACGGCGGCGTCCACTTCCGCACGGCCGGCTTCGTGCACGGCGCCGATGATCTGGTTGTCGATGGGGCGGCGTTTGTCGAACGTCTTGCCCGTGGCGACAAACTCGCCGTTGATGTAGTTGAGGAACTGCTTCATGTCGGTTTCATCTGAATGTTTAGGCGAGTGACAACGCTTTGATGGCCGCTGCCGCGCAGGCTTCGTCTTGCTCGGCCGAACCGCCGGACACGCCAATGCCGCCGATCAGTTCGCTGCCATCGCGCAAGGGCAAGCCGCCGCCGATCATCACCAGCCGTGCACGCTGGTTCAGTGCGTGGTGCAGCATCTTGTCGCTGTCAACAATGGCCGCCCACTGCGAGGACGGGAAGCCAAAGCTGGCCGCGGTGTAAGCCTTGTCAATCGCAATGTCGATGGAATGGATGAAGGCGCCGGGCATGCGCAAAAACGCCGCCAGGTTGCCGCCTGCATCGACCACCGCCGCATTGATGCGAATGCCCAACCGGCCTGCTTCGGCCACCGCTGCCGCCACCGCGGCGTGGGCCGCGGTGGCGCTGATGCTGCGGCTGGGCACGCTATGAGAAGTTGATTCGCTCATGGCGTTGCTCCTCACACGATCAGGTGTAGACCTCGGTGAACGGGGCATGCGCTTCGCCCGTGTGATAAAAAATTCCGGTCCACAACTGGTCTTCGGTCCAGGTGGTCACGGGCCGGTCGCGCTGCGCCAGGTAGCCCATGCCGGCGAAGGTTTCGTTGCGGTTGCCGCTGGGGTCGAAGAAGTAGATGGTTTCACCGCGGGTGATGCCGTGCCGCGTGGGCGCCACGTCGATCTTGACCTTCCTCTTGCCCATGATGTCAGCCGCCTTGAGCACGTCGTGCCACGAGTCGAGGTAGAACGACACATGGTGCAGGCCAGGGCGCGGCCCGCCCACGAAGGCGATGTCGTGCGCCTTGTTGCTGATGGTCAGGAAGCTGGCCAGTTGCATCACGCCGCCGGGGCCGACCATGATGCGTTCGGTCTCGTAGAAGTTCAGCGCTTCGATGAAGAACTTGCGGTTGTCGGCCACATGGTTCACCCCGGTCTCGGGGTTGAACTCGCACATCAACAGTACATGGTCGAGCCAATGCGCGCCGGTGCCATGCACGCTGTCTGGCCAAGGCTCGGGGTTGGTGCTGCCCACGTCGGTGCCCACATATTCCTTCAGGGCAAACAGGCGCATGTCGTGGCCGCTGGGCAGCTTGAACTGCAGCATGCGGCCGGTGGCCGGCAGCGTGCCTTCGGGCAGCAGGGTGGTCTTGGTGCCAAAGGCTTCGATGGTCTTCTTCAGGTCATCGAGGTCACTGTCTTTTTCGACCTTGTAGGCCACGTGGTGCATGCCCGCCTGGTCGCTCGGCGAAAGGATCACCGAATAGCGATCCCATTCGTCCCAGCACTTCAGGTAGACGTTGCCGGCCTTGTCTTCCATGGCGACATTCATGCCGATCACATCGCGGTAATGTTTAACCGCGGCCTGCATGTCCATCACCTTGATGTTGACATGCCCAATACGCATCACGCCCATCACAGTCTCCTTAAGGAACAGCGGGGTTCGCCGGAATGGCCGCCCCAGTTGAAAACTTCCTGGCCATCTTGCCCGCCACTTCGAGCCGCACGTTTTCAGTGGGCGCCACCCGGCAGGCCAGGGTGTATCCGGTTTGTTCGTCTTCCACGCTCACATGCGCGCGGCTGATCGGCCCGAGCTGTTGCGTCTTGCCTTCCAGCACGCGAATCTTGCATACACCGCAGCCACCATTCACGCAGCCCACGGGAATGCCCTTGCGGCCCAGGCGCAGCATGCCCTTGAGCACGGCTTCACCGATGGCGCACGCAAAAACCTCGCCGGTCTGCGCAATGGTCACGTTCACCTTGGGGCGGAAGTCGTACATGGCTCTTCCTTGCCTTACACGCGCTTGAAAAACGCGCTGCGCGGCTTGCTCGCATCGGCCGCGGTGATGAACTTTTCAGCGTAGATGTCGCGCTCGTACAGGCGGCCTTGCATCAGCGTGGCCAGGCAGGCTTCAATCATCACCGGCGGGCCGCAGAGGTAAGCCTTGCGGCCGGAGAAGTCGCCTTTGAAATGCTCACGCGCGGCATCGTGCACAAAGCCCTTGGCGCCGCTGAAGCCACTGGCGTCTTCAGACAGGGCCGGCACGTAGCTGAAGTTGGCATGCTGCGCGGCCAAAGCGCGGAACTCGGCGTGGTAGTACAGCTCGGCCAGGTTGCGCTGGCCATAGACCAGCGTGATGGGCTCGCTCCAACCGCGGCCAAGCAAATCAAGAATCATCGAACGCGGGCTGG
>JAYUQE010000332.1:0-3593 GCA_043756905.1 Burkholderiales bacterium
CGCAGCGAGTGTGTTTGTATGCCAATCCCCTGCGGTTCGAGTTCGCAAGTTGACAATGCCTTTGGGTTCTCATACGTCCAGCCGAAACGCGGCCATACACTCGCGCGAATCATGAAGGTAGGCGGCGTTCGGTTGCTCGGTCCACCAGTTCACCGCCATCGTGATGCGCAACTTCGTCGTCTTGACCGGGCGCCACATTCGACCGATGACACCGTGATACAAGTGGCCCGGAAACACTGCATAGAGATTCTTGCTGGGGCGGATGAAGCGCATGTCTTTCGGCTGCTTGGGGCGGGCTCCCTTCTCCGTGAGAACCTGGTCTGTCACGACCAGCTCACCGTATGGAACGGTATTCAGAAAAAGAACGCTTGCTCGGTCCGGATGCTTCAGTTTGCGCACGTCCTTTTCCTCAAGGTCGTTGCGATCGAAATGACAGGGAAGGAGCCATTCTGGCGTCGCGTTCGTCCGTAGAACGCTGAACCACCACTCGACGCCGATCACGTTCGACGACGGATTGGCCAACGTCTTCAGGCTGCCGGCGATCGACTCGAAGATGTTCTCTGGCTTTCGCTCCAGCGGATACCAGAACGTCGTACGGTAGAACTGGAAACCTTCTTCCGACAAGCGTTCGAAATGACTTTCCGGGAACACGTTTCTCAACTCATTGAACTCCCGTTTCGGGGCACCCGGCTTGAAGAGTTTCACGTCGTTCAGAGTTGCAGTCATATCCTTCTCCCTTTGCCACCGCCACAGGCGTTTACGTCGAAGGCGATGACAGCACTGTACTTGTAGTTCGTGATCCGCAGTCCGGGGCGAATGTCGTCGCGGCGCGTGCCGCGATGCGCAAAGGTGGCCAACCCCTCGCAGTACGCGACGATGGCCTCGGTGTACTGCGCCGCGATCGTCGGCGAGCCAGCGCTGGCGGCGCGCGACACTTCCCGCGCCGGCAGCGCCCGCTTGGGTGCGGCGTTGGCCGAAGCCAATGCGGCCGTGGCGGCAAATGATTTCAACCGCCTCTTTCTGGCAAAGCCTGACAGTCTTCTGGACTAGGCCGCCGCCGTCACGCGCCAGATCACATCGCCCACATCGTCGGCCACCAGCAAGCAGCCGCCGGGGCCGATCGCCACGCCCACCGGCCGGCCATAAGACTCGCGTTCATCGGGTGCCAGGAAGCCGCTGAGGATGTCGCGCGGCGGCCCGGCCGGCGCGCCGTTGGCGAACGGCACGAAGATCACCTTGTAGCCGCTGAGCGTGCTGCGGTTCCACGAGCCATGTTGGCCGATCACCATGCCGTCTTCGGCAAACCCGGGCAGCGTGCCGGCCGGCAGCCAGCACAGGCCCAGCGACGCGGTGTGCCCGCCCAGCGCGTAGTCGGGCGTCAGGGCCTTGGCCACCGCAGCCGGGTCTTGGGGCACGCGATCGTCGACCGTGCGGCCCCAGTAGCAATACGGCCAGCCGTAAAAGCCACCTTCGCGCACCGACGTCAAATAGTCCGGCGGCGTTTCATCGCCCAGGCCGTCGCGTTCATTCACCACCGTCCACAGCGCGCCGGCGTTCGGCTCCCAGGCCAGGCCCACCGGGTTGCGCAGGCCTGAGGCGAAGATGCGGCTGTTGCCATTCGTTAGATCTAGCTCATAGATGCAAGCCCGGCCCGCTTCCACATCGAGGCCGTTGTCGCCGATGTTGCTCAGCGAACCCACGCCGACATAAAGCTTGCGGCCATCGGGGCTGGGCAACAGGCTGCGCGTCCAGTGGCCGCCGGGTTTGAAGGTACTCAGCTTTCGCCCCGGCGCGGCAATGCGCGTGGCGCCCGACGTGTAGGGGAACGCGACCACGCCGTCGGTGTTGCCGACGTAAAAGGTGCCGCCCAGCAGCGCCATGCCGAAAGGTTGGGTCAAGCCTTCGATAAACGTGTCCCGCACCTCGGCCACGCCGTCGCCATCGGCGTCGCGCAGCAGCGTGATGCGGTTCGGGCTCACGCCCATGGCGCCGGCGCGCTTCATGGTGCTGACCATGGCCTGGTCGAACACCGACTTGGGCGTGCCAGCCACGAGCAGGGCCTCGGCCACGGTGACGTCACCATTGGGCAACAGTTGCAGCCAGCGCGGGTGCTTCAAGCCGGTGGCAAAAGCATTCACCCGCAGCCCGGGTGCGGCCACCGGCGTTTGCCCCGGCGCCCAGCCCTTGGCCGTGGGCATTTTCAGCGTCGGGATGCGGCCCTGCGGCCGGGCCGCGGGAATGGCCGGCTCGGCACCCAGTGCTTGCGGTGGCACGCCGCCTTGCAGGCGGCGCCATTGAATGGCGGCGCTGCCGACGAGGGCGACGAGCTGGGAAAAAAGGCTGGGTTGGCTCATGGCATGCTTCTTTTCGGTCTGGGGGTTCTAACGATTGGGAACAGGCGCTGGTTTCGCATGCGGCGTTGGCGTGACAACCGCCTCCAGCGTGGTGGCGCGCCGCAGTTCACGCCGCTGGGCAAAGTCGAACCAGTGGCCGCGCTGCATGGTGGCGGTGTTGTCCCACATTTCCAGGGCGAACGCTGCGTGTGCAGTGCGCGAAGCCTGCGTTCACGGCTTCAAGATCGCCCGCCCCTTGATGCGCCCGGCGCGCAGATCGTCCAGCGCCGCGCTGGCCTCGGCCAAGGGCCGCGTGGTCATCGGCATGTCGGCCAGCTTGCCGGCGCGCGCCAGCGCCATCAACTCGCCCATCTCGCGCGGGTTGCCCACGTACGAAGCGGTGATGGACTGCGCGCGCAGCACCATCATGGCCGGCACGAAGGTGACGCTGCCGCCGAACAGGCCCACCACGATCAGTTTGCCGGCCTTGCGCACCGCGCCCAGGCCGAAGTTGAAGGTGGCCGCGGCGCCCACGAAGTCGATCACCGCGGCGGCGCCGCCGCCGGTGGCCTTTAACAAGTCTTTGAGTGCGCCTTCGGCATTGGGATCCACCAACGCGGTGGCGCCGGCGGTGCGTGCAACGTCCCACTTGCTCTTGTCGATCTCCACCACCGTCAAAGGCGTGGCCGGGAAGAGCTCGCGCGCCAGGCGGATGCCAGACAAGCCCACGCCACCGGCGCCGATGATCACCAAGGCATCGCGCGCGCCCAAGTCGCCGGCCTTCATCAACGCGCCATAGGCGGTGAGGCCCGAGCAGGCGTAGACGCAGGCCTGCTCTTCGGGCAGCGGGTCGTAGGCGAACAGGTAGCGCGCATGCGGCACCAGCACATGGCTGGCAAAGCCGCCGTCGCGGTGAATGCCCAGCGCGCGCGGCGCGGTGCAGACTTGCTCTTCGCCGGCTTCGCACAAGGAACAGTTGCCGCAGCCGACCCAGGGGTAGACCACGCGGCGGTCGCCCACGCTCGCGCCTTGGGCGTCGGGCCCCAGTGCCACCACCGTTCCCGCAATCTCGTGGCCCAGGGTGCGCGGTGGTTGCAGCGCGCGTCCCATGTCGAGCTTGTTGCCGCCGCCCAGGTCAAAGTGGCCGTCTTGCAGGTGAACGTCGCTGTGGCACACGCCGCAACTGCCGATCTTCACCAGCACTTCCGTGCCTTGCGGCTGGGGTGTTTCGCGCACGGCTTGCGCAAGGGGCTTGCCGAA
>JAYUQE010000333.1:0-10072 GCA_043756905.1 Burkholderiales bacterium
CTCACCACGGGGTTGAAGTGGGCGCCACTCACGGGGCCAAACAGCTCGATCAACACGACCAGCGCCCACACCGTGGCCAGGGTGTTGGCCAACAACGCGATGGCGTCGTTGCCCGCGGCCAGGCGCTGGGCCATGATGCCCGAGCCCACCACCGCGGCCAGCAACAGCGCCGTGCCCAGGGCTTCGGCCAGCACGGCCCTGACCAGCGCTGGGGGCATCATTCCTGAGCCAGGCTGCGCAGGGTTGGCTGCAACGCCAGGCCCTTGAATTGCTCGGGCGGCAGATTGATCAGCAATTGAAGCCGCCGCCGCAGCGCCAGAAGGGTCAAACGAAACGCATCCTCGCGCGCAGTCTCGCCGCCCGGCGCGTCAGACGGGTCCGGGTAGCCCCAGTGAGCGGTGGCGGGTTGGCCCGGCCAGTACGGGCAGGTTTCGCCGGCGGCCTGGTCGCACACGGTGATCACCGCATCCATGGCCGCTGCACCGGGGGCCGCGAACTCGTCCCACCCCTTGCTGCGCAACCCGGTGATGTCGATGCCTGCAGCGGCCAGCACTTTCAAGGCCAGCGGATTCGGCGCACCCTTAGGGTGGCTGCCTGCAGAATGGCCGACAAAACGCTGCCCATCCAGTTGATTCAGCAGCGCCTCGGCCAGGATGCTGCGGGCGGAGTTGTGGGTACACAGGAACAGAATGTTTAGCGCGCGATCCATGTCGGGTTGAGGTTGAGGGCGATGGCGTGCAGTGTCGCTGAAGGCGCATGACGATTTGATGACACACCCATGCAACGCATGTCATGAAGCCGTCACACAGCTTTCCTACAGTGCCGGCATTCGAGCTTTTGTCTCACCCAAGGAGTGCCCATGAACAAGACCCTTAAACCCTGGCTCACGCTGGCCATGCTGAGCCTGCCACTGGCCGCTGCGGCGCAAGACATTACCGGCGCCGGTGCCACTTTTCCTGCCCCCATCTATGCCAAGTGGGCCGATGCGTACAACAAGGCCACCGGGATCAAGGTGAACTATCAGTCGATCGGCTCGGGGGCCGGTATCAAGCAAATCAAATCGAAGACGGTCGACTTCGGCGCCAGCGACATGCCGCTCAAGGATGAGGAGTTGGCGCAAGAGGGGTTGGTGCAGTTCCCCGCCGTCATCGGCGGCGTGGTGCCGGTGGTCAACATCAAGGGCGTGGCGCCGGGGCAGTTGAAACTCACCGGGCAGGTGCTCGGCGATATCTACCTGGCCAAGATCACCAAGTGGAACGATGCCGCCATCACCGCCTTGAACCCGGGCGTGGCCTTGCCCGACGCCGCGATTGCCGTGGTGCAGCGCGCCGATGGCTCGGGCACCAGCTTCATCTTCACCAACTACTTGTCAAAGGTGAACGACAGCTGGAAGGCCGCCGTGGGCGAGGGCACCGCCGTGAAGTGGCCCACCGGCACCGGTGGCAAGGGCAACGAGGGCGTGTCGGCCTTCGTGCAACGCCTGCCCAATAGCATTGGCTATGTGGAATATGCCTACGCCAAGCAAAACAAGATGTCCCACGTGCAAATGCGCAACAAAGATGGCGCGTATGTGAGTGCCGAAGACAGCGCGTTCAAGGCCGCTGCCGCTGGTGCCGATTGGGCGCGCACCTTCTACCAGATCCTCACCGACCAACCCGGCAAAACCAGCTGGCCGATCACGGGCGCCACCTTCATACTCATGCACAAGCAGCAAGACAAGCCGGCGTTTGCAAGCCAAGCGCTGAAGTTCTTTGATTGGGCTTATGTTGGCGGTGACGCCATGGCCGATGATCTGGACTACGTGCCGCTGCCCACCGCAGTGAAGGACATGGTGCGCAAACAATGGGCGTCGATCAAGGATTCGAGCGGCAAGGCCATCCTCGTCAAGTGAACTCGGTCATGGCTCCAGCCTTGTCCGCAAGCAACGCAGACATCACGGCTACGCCGGCGCCCATGAGTGCGCGTCGCAGCGTGGCACCGTGGGCCGACCGCGTGTTTTCGCTGCTGGTGCATGCGGCGGCCTGGCTTGTCTTGCTGTTGCTGCTGGGCATCCTGGTCGCACTGGTGATGGGGGCTGCGCCGGCGTTGGAGAAGTATGGGCTGGGTTTCATCACGACTGCTGAGTGGGATCCTGTCCAGGAAAAATTTGGTGGCCTGGCGCTGATCGCCGGCACGCTGGCGTCGTCGCTCATCGCCTTGATGGTGGCCGTGCCTGTGAGTTTCGGCATTGCACTGTTCCTCACCGAGCTCTCGCCCGCATGGTTGAAAAGGCCCTTGGGCACCATGGTCGAATTGCTCGCGGCGGTACCGTCCATCGTCTATGGCATGTGGGGCCTGCTGGTGTTCGGCCCCTTGCTGGCCGAGTGGGTGCAGGCACCGTTGCAAGCCTTGTTCAGCGCCGTGCCGGCGCTGGCGGCACTGGTGGCCGGGCCGCCGGTGGGCATCGGCATCTTGCCGGCCGGGGTGTTGCTCGCCATCATGATCGTGCCCTATATCGCCGCGGTGATGCGCGACGTGTTCGAGGTGACGCCGCCCATGTTGAAGGAATCAGCATATGGTTTGGGCGCCACCACCTGGGAAGTGGTGTCGCGCATCGTGCTGCCTTACACCAAGGCCGGCGTGGTGGGCGCCATCATGCTGGGCCTGGGTCGAGCGCTGGGCGAAACCATGGCGGTCACTTTCGTCATCGGCAACATGAACCAGTTTCACGGCCTGTCGCTGTTCGACGCCGCCAACAGCATCACCTCCATCCTGGCCAACGAGTTCGCTGAAGCGGGCGAAGGCCTGCACCAGGCTGCGCTGATGTACCTTGGCCTGGTGTTGTTCTTCATCACCTTCGTGGTACTGGCCCTTTCCAAAATGCTGCTGGCGCGCTTGAAGCGCGGTGAAGGCAAGCGAACATGAATGTCGATTTCAACGCTGGCCGAGTCGCCATGCACAGGCAACGCAAGCGCATCAACGCCGCGGCCATGGTGCTGTCGTTCGCCGCCATGGCCTTTGGCGTGTTCTGGCTGTTGTGGATCCTGGTGGAGACTTTTAGCCTGGGCGCCAGTGGCTTGCACCTGGCGGTGTTCACCAACATGACGCCACCGCCGCAGGCTGAAGGCGGCGGCCTGGCCAACGCGATTGCCGGCTCAATGTTGATGGTGGGCCTGGCCACGGCCTTGGGCACGCCCATCGGCGTGCTGTGCGGCGTCTATCTGGCTGAGTACGGCCAGCGCGGCGCCTTGGGCGCCGTGACGCGATTTGTCAACGACATCTTGCTGTCGGCACCTTCCATCATCATCGGCCTGTTCATCTATGCCGCGGTGGTGGCGCCGATGAAGAGCTTTTCGGCGCTGGCCGGCGTGCTGGCCCTGGCCTTGATCGTGATTCCTGTGGTGGTGCGGACCACCGAGAACATGCTCACCCTGATCCCGAACACGTTGCGCGAAACCGCGTTTGCGTTGGGTGCGCCGAAGTGGAAGATGATCTCTTCGGTTACCCTGAAATCGGCCCGTGCCGGCGTGCTCACCGGCGTGCTGTTGGCCGTGGCACGGGTGGCCGGTGAAACGGCGCCGCTGTTGTTCACGGCGCTGTCGAACCAGTTCTGGTCGTCCAACCTGGCTCAGCCCATGGCCAGCTTGCCGGTGACCATCTTCAAATTCGCCATGAGCCCGTACGAAAATTGGCAGAAGCTGGCCTGGGCGGGTGTGCTCATCATCACGCTGGGCGTGCTGGCGCTCAACGTGCTGGCCCGCGTGTTGTTGCGCAACAAACATTGAGAACCGATGCCCGCCTCGAACGAAACCCCTGTGCCTGAACGCGCCAAGCTGTCGGTGCGCGACCTGAACTTCTACTACGGCGACTTCCAGGCGTTGAAGAACGTCAACGTCGATGTGCCGCTGAACAAGGTCACGGCCTTCATCGGCCCGTCAGGCTGCGGCAAGAGCACGCTGCTGCGCACCTTCAACCGCATGTTCGAGCTGTACCCCGAGCAGCGTGCCACCGGCTCGATCGACATGGACGGCGAGAACCTGCTCACCAGCCGGCAAGACGTGGCGCTGATTCGCGCACGCATCGGCATGGTGTTCCAGAAGGCCACGCCGTTCCCGATGTCGATCTTCGACAACGTGGCCTTTGGCGTGAAACTGTTCGAACGCTTGTCGCGCGCCGAAATGGAAGAGCGCGTGGAGTGGGCGCTGCGCAAGGCCGCGCTGTGGCTGGAGGTGAAGGACAAGCTGCACCAAAGCGGCAGCAGCCTGTCCGGCGGGCAGCAGCAGCGGCTGTGCATTGCGCGCGGCATCGCAGTCAAGCCCGAAGTGCTGCTGCTGGATGAACCCTGCTCGGCGCTGGACCCGATCTCCACCGCCAAAGTGGAAGAACTGATCCACGAGTTGAAGCACGACTACACGGTGGCCATCGTCACCCACAACATGCAGCAAGCGGCGCGGGTGTCGGACTACACGGCCTACCTGTACCTGGGCAGCTTGATCGAGTTCGGGCCGACGGCCGAGCTGTTCATGAAGCCGAAGAAGTCGGAGACCGAGGACTACATCACTGGGCGATTCGGATAAACATGACAGACAAACACCTTTCATCGCAGTTCGACGCCGAACTCTCCGGCATCTCCAACCGCGTGCTCGAAATGGGCGGCCTGGCCGAGAGCCAGGTGGCCCTGGCCATGGCCGCGCTGGTGGCCATCGACGGCGACGGCGCGGCCCATGTGTTGCGTGAGGAAGCGCGCGTCAACCAGATGGAGCGCGAGATCGACCGCGACCTGTCGCGCATCATCGCCCGGCGCCAGCCCACGGCGCGCGACCTGCGCTTGCTGATCGCCGTGAGCCGCACCATCGCCAACCTGGAGCGCGTGGGCGACGAGGCCGCGCGCATTGCCCGCAGCGTCGAGCGGCTGATCAGGAACGGCGTGTCCAGCCACCTGCGCCTGCCCATGGCCGACCTGGAATTCGAAACCGGCCTGGCCACGGCACAACTGCGCAAGGCGCTCGATGCCTTTGCCCGCCTGGACACGCAGCGCGCGCTTGATGTGCTGAAGCAAGATGACCAGATCGACCGCGAATTCGAAGGCCTGCTGCGCAAGCTCATCACCTACATGATGGAAGACCCGCGCACCATTTCGGCCAGCATCGACCTGGTCTTCGTGGCCAAGGCCATCGAGCGCGTGGGCGACCATGCCAAGAACCTGGCCGAAGCGGTGATCTACGTCGTCAAGGGCGAAGACGTGCGCCACAACGCAATAACCGACATCGAAAACATTGTTCGCTAGCGGACTCATCATGAGCCGGCGGGCCGGCCCCAAGGCGAATGCCGCAGTGCGCAGCGCGGAGCTTGCGTGATGAGCCGCATCCTGGTCGTTGAAGACGAGCCGGCCATCGCCGAATTGATGGTGCTGCAACTGCGCCACAACGGCCACGAGCCGGTGCTGGCCACCGATGGCGTGCAGGCGCAGCGTGAGATCGATACCGTTCTGCCGGCGTTGGTGCTGCTGGACTGGATGCTGCCCGGCGAGAGCGGCCCGAGCCTGGCGCGCCGCTGGCGCAGCGTGGCGCGCACGCGCGATGTGCCCATCATCATGGTCACGGCCCGCGCCACCGAAGCCGATCTGGTGGCCGCGCTGGACGCCGGCGCCGACGACTACCTCACCAAGCCGTTCTCGCCCGGCGAACTGCTGGCCCGCATTCGCGCGCTGCTGCGCCGGCGCCTGCCCGAAGCAACGCTAGAGGTGATTCACAGCGACGGCCTGCGCCTGGACCCGGCCACGCGCAGCGTGAGCAGCGTGAACGCGGCCGGGCACACCGTGGCGCTGCGTTTGGGGCCCACGGAATTCAGGCTGCTGCACTTCTTCATGGCCCACCCGCAGCGCGTGCATTCGCGCGCGCAGTTGCTCGACAAGGTCTGGGGCGACCATGTGTACATCGAAGAGCGCACGGTTGACGTGCATGTCAAGCGCCTGCGTGCCAACCTGGAAGCCGCGGGCCAGTCGCAGCGCATCGACACCGTGCGTGGCGCCGGCTACCTTTGGGTGGCGAAAACGTGAACTCGCCCTGGCTGCTGCGCGTGGCCGTGACCCTGATTTGTGCCGCATCCGGGGCGGTGTTGGTGCACCTGCTGGGTGCGAACGTGTTCGGCGTGGCGCTGGGGGCCAGCCTGGGCGCAGCAGCCTGGGTGCTGGTGGACGGCCTGGCTGCCGAGCGCGTGGTGGCCTGGTTGCAGCGCGGCACACCAGACCCGGCACCACGCATGGCGGGGCTGTGGGCAGAACTGGCCTATCGCATCGAGCGCGCGCTGCGCCAGCGTGAAGACGCGCTGACGCGCCAGCAGCAGCGCCATACACAACTGCTCGATGCCATTGAAGCGTCGCCCAACGGCGTGTTGCTGCTTGACGCGAACGACCACATCGAATGGTGCAGCCAACGCGCGGCTGCGCACCTGGGGCTTGATCCGCAACGTGACGCCGGCCAGCACGTCACGAACCTGGTGCGCTACCCGGCCTTCGTGGCGTGCCTGGCCCAAGGCGACGACGCCACACCCGCGCTGTTTGAGGGGCCGGCTGGCGGCACCGTGTCGACTTATGTCTGCCGTTATGGTGAGGGATCGCGCCTGGTGATCACGCAAGACGTGACCGAGCGCGAACGCACGGAAGCCATGCGGCGCCACTTCGTGGCCAACGTGTCGCACGAAATTCGCACGCCGCTGACCGTGGTGGCCGGGTTCGTCGAGACGCTGCGCACCTTGGAACTGAGCGAAGCCGAGCGCCAGCGTGTGTTGCAGCTGATGCACGAACAGGCCCAGCGCATGCAGGCCCTGGTGGCCGACTTGCTGGTGCTGGCGCAGCTTGAGGGCAGCGCGCGCCCGCAGGTCAACGAGTGGCACGACTTGCGCCACCTCATGACCGATGCCCTGGCCACGGCGCGTTTGCTGTCGGCTGGTGCCCACGAGTTGCGCGCCACCATACCCAAGGGCGTGGAGGTGGCCGGCAACGGCTCGGAGTTGCTCAGTGCCTTGTCCAACCTGTTGAACAACGCGGTGCGCTACACGCCGGCCGGTGGCGTAGTGGAACTTTCGTACGTGGCCCATGCCAACGGCACGCTGCAGATCGACGTGCGCGACAGCGGCATCGGCGTGGCCCGCGAACACCTGCCCCGCCTGACCGAGCGCTTCTACCGGGTCGACCAGGGGCGCTCGCGCAACACCGGAGGCACCGGCCTGGGCCTGGCCATCGTCAAGCACGTGATGCAGCGCCACGGCGGCGAGCTGCTGGTGCAAAGCGAGCTGCGCCGCGGCTCGGTGTTCAGCATGGTGTTGCCGGGCTCGCGCTTGCGCCTGGCCGGGCCCGACCCCGTGGCGCTGCTCAGCGCCGGCGGTAGATCAGGGTCAGCTCCTGACGATCTGTCGGGCGCTGTTCCTGGGCTTGCAACGCCCAGCCCGGCAGAGCCGGCACCAAGCCTTGGCGGTTGACCGCAACAAAGTGCGCGCAGCCGCTTGCCAGGGGGTCGCGCCGGGCGTCGACCCGGTGCTTGCCGAAGTATTCAAGCGCCGCCACCTGCGCCGGGCTCAGGCCCTTGGCGGCCACGCAGGCGTTGGCATCGATGTGCCGCGCCACACGCTGCGCCCAGGGCCGTGAGCTGCGCGCATAGTCGAGCAAGGGCAGGCCCAGGGTCATGAGCAGCAGCCACCACAGGGCCACGCCGCCGGCGGGCAGCACCAGGCTCTTCCACAAGGCCTGCGGGCTGCGGCCGGTGCGCCAGCGCAGCAGCCACAACCAGGCCAGCGTGGCCAGGGCCGCCAGCGCCAGCGCCGCGGCCGAGAACAAAGGTTCGTAGCCCACGGCCAGGCGGGCCACGTTGGCCGCCGGCTTGGCCGGCACGCCGGTGTGCAACGAGGCATAAATCACCCAGGTGGTGATGGCCGCCAGCGTGAAGAAGAACATCGAAAACCAGTCGATCGCTGCGGCCGTGCTGCGCTTCAGCGTGGGCAACGCAAAAGCCGCCAGCACGGCCAGGCCGGGCAGGCCAAGCAGCAGGGCACGGTCGGAGCCCCCCATCCACACGCAGGCCAGCAGCGCAACGGCCACGCCGGCCAGGGGCACGGCGATATGGCGGTGGGTGAGCTGGCGGCGCCAGCGCCACAGCGTCCACGCCGCCAGGGGCCAGGCCGGCCACAGGAACCAGGCCCACAGGCGCACCAACTGGATGAACTGCGTGCCGCTTGCTTCAAACGTTAGCTTCCAAGCCCAGGCTTGGGTGGCCCAGCTCGTTGCCGCGGCCAGCAGCAACGCCACGAGCACCCAGGCGGTGTGGCCACGCACTTGTTCGTAGCGCGACAGCGCCGTCACCGCTGCGCCGGCCAGGCCGGTGGCCAGCGCCATGGTGGGTGCGCCGCTGCCGGCCAGCACCACCAGCGCGGCCACCGCGGCCAGGCGTGCCGCTGCCACGCGATAGGGCGCCGCCGCCAGTGACCACATGAATAGCGCCACGCCGAACAGTTGCGCCAGCTCAGGCGTGGTTTCGTGCCCCAGTTGCAACAGGCCCAGGCAGGCCATGAGCGCAAGCAAGGCGGCGTCAGCCATGGTGCGCGCATAGTCCACCGGCTCGGCCTCGCCGCCAAAGGCAAAGGCCAACGGTTGCGCCGCGCTGGTGCGCGCCAGGTGAAACGTGCTGTACCAGGTGAGCGCCAGCACCAGCACCAGCAACAACGCAAACGGCAGCCGCGCCGCCAAGTCAGGTGCCACCAAGGGGGCGAGCAGCTTGATGAAGCTGGCACCCAGCCAATGCGGCAGCAGGCTGCCTTCCAGCGCCACACCACCCAGCGCCGGCGCCAGCCAGGGGCTGCGCCCTTCGGCGATGCTGAGCATGTAGCCGAACGCCGTGATGTCGGCATTGCGCCAGGGGTCGCGGCCGAACACGCCGGGCAGCACGTAGGCGGCGCAGAACAGCAGCAACGCCAGGCGCGGCAGGCGCCGGGCACCGCCGCGGCTTACCAAGGCAGGGTTGGGTGAGTTCACGCCGGCGATGATGCCGCAGGCCACATGCAAAACGGCGGCACGAGGCCGCCGTTGCTGGCTGACGCGATCTGCCGGCTACTTGGGGATGCCGGCGCGCGCAAACTTGTTGCGAAACTTCTCGACCCGCCCGCCCAGGCTGTCAACGCTCTTTTGCGTGCCGGTGTAGAAGGGGTGGGTTTCGCTCGTGGTTTCCAGCTTCACCAGGGGCAAATCGCGGCCGTCGTCCATCTTGATGGTTTCTTTGGTCGTGAGCGACGAGCGCGTCACGAACTTGAAGCCGTTGGACAAGTCCACGAAGCAAACTTCGCGGTAGTTGGGGTGAATGCCTTCTTTCATAACCTGCCTCTGAGTGTGAAGGGGAGCCACGCTGCACACTGCAGCGCACTTGCCGGGTGAGGGAAACCGGGAATTCTAGCCTGGGGCATGAGCTTTCCCACGCCCTCGCAGAGCTCGGGCGGTTCGTGTAGCGCGAAGCCGCCCTCAGGGCGCCTTCGCGTCCACACTCACCCGCCTCTGCGCATCATGTCGAAGAAGTCGAGGTTGTTCTTGGTGGCCTTCATCTTTTCGAGCATGAACTCCATCGACTCGATCTCGTCCATCGGGTACAGCAGCTTGCGCAGGATCCAGGTTTTTTGCAGGATCTCGGGCTTGAGCAGCAACTCCTCGCGCCGCGTGCCGCTCTTGTTGAGCAGGATGGACGGGTACACGCGCTTTTCAGCCATGCGCCGGTCGAGGTGTATTTCGCAGTTGCCCGTGCCCTTGAACTCTTCGTAGATGACCTCGTCCATCTTCGAGCCGGTGTCGATCAGCGCGGTGCCGATGATCGTCAGCGAGCCTCCTTCTTCCACGTTGCGGGCAGCGCCCAGGAAGCGCTTGGGGCGCTGCAGCGCGTTGGAGTCCACACCGCCGGTCAGCACTTTGCCGGAGGAGGGCACGACGTTGTTGTAGGCGCGGGCCAGTCGGGTGATGGAGTCCAGCAGGATGACCACGTCTTTTTTGAGTTCAACCAAACGCTTGGCGCGCTCGATCACCATTTCGGCCACGTGCACGTGGCGGGCAGCGGGCTCG
>JAYUQE010000334.1:0-10065 GCA_043756905.1 Burkholderiales bacterium
GCATCGTTGCGTGCTGGCCAGTTGGGGCTACCCCGACGCCGTGGCCGTGGCCGCGCTGGCGCGCCTGCGCGGCACACCCTTCGTGGCCAAGGTGCATGGCAGTGATATCAACGTCTACAGCCACGACCGTGGCCGCCGCTGGCAGATCCGCTGGGCACTGAACCAGGCGCGCCGTGTGGTCGCCGTCAGCCAGGCCCTGGCCCAGCGCATGGCCGAGATCGGCGTGTGCGTGCAGCGCACCAGCGTGCTCTACAACGGTGTCGACCTGCTGCGCTTTTATCCGCAAGACCGCGCCGCGGCGCGCGCCGCGCTGGGCTACCGCAACGGCGAGCGCGTGCTGCTGTTCGTGGGCAACCTGAAGGCCGACAAGGGCTGCATTGAAACCCTGCAAGCCTTCGCCGGGCTGCTCACCCAGCACCCGACCCTGCGCCTGGTGTTTGCCGGCGACGGCGACCAGCGCGCCGGCCTGCAACTGCGCAGCGTGGCCCTGCGCTTAAGCGAGCGGGTGCGCTTTGCCGGGCGTGTGCCGCATGAACAGTTGTGCCGCTGGTACGCCGCGGCCGAAGTGCTGTGCCTGCCCAGCCACAACGAGGGCACGCCCAACGTCGTGCTCGAAGCCATGGCCTGCGGCACGCCGGTGGTGGCCACGCAGGTGGGGGGCGTGGCCGAAGTGCTGCCCGAATTTGCCGGCCTCATGGTGCCCGTCCAGGATGCCGCGGCGCTGCAGGCGGCGCTGCAACGCGCGTTGGCCATGCCGTGGGATCACGAACGCATCGTCGCCCATGCCCGGCGCTTTGACTGGGCCGACAACGTGCGCCAACTCCAGGCACTGATCGAAGAGGCCGCCGCATGACGCCCACGCAGTTGGCCAAAGGGGTGCTGTTCGCCGGCCTTTTCGTGGCCGCCTACACCTATGTGCTGTACCCGGTGCTGCTGCTGCTGCTGGCCGCCGGGCGGCAGCTGTGCAGCGACATCGGGCATGCCACCGGCGGCACGGGCCACCCAAACCGAGCGCGCCGTACCGGCCCGGCCGACCCCGCCACGTTGCCCAGCGTGGCGGTGCTGGTGGCGGCCTTCAACGAAGAGCGCCACATCGGCGAGCGGCTGCGCAACCTGCTGGCCAGTGACTACCCGGCCGACAAGCTGCGCGTGATGGTGGGCTCTGACGGCTCCAGCGACGCCACCAACACGCTGGTACAGCAGCAGGTGGGCCCGCGCGTGCAGCTCATGGCCTTCACCCAGCGCCGCGGCAAGCCCTCGGTCATCAACGACCTGGCCGCTGCGGCCAGCGCAGACATCCTGGTCTTCACTGACGCCAACACCTCGTTTGAGCGCGACACCATCAAGTCGCTGGTGCGGCACTTCGCCGACCCGACGATTGGCTGCGTCAGCGGTGAATTGCGCCTGGTGGCCGCCGACGGCAGCGACAACCCCGACCACATCTATTGGCGCTACGAGCGCATGCTCAAGTTCTTCGAAAACCGCCTGGGCGCCCTGCTCGGCGCCAATGGCGGCGTGTATGCCTTGCGCCGCGCGCAGTACGAGCCTATCGCCGCCGACACCATCGTCGACGACTTCTGCATCGCCGCGGGCTTGATGCTCAAGGGCCTGCACTGCCACTACGACCCGCAGGCCCGCGCCAGCGAGGAAACACCGCCGCGCCTGGCTGACGAGTTTGGCCGGCGCGTGCGCATCGGCATGGGCAACTACCAGGCGCTGCGCCGCTTTGCCGGGCTCATGCACCCGCGGCGCGGCTACGTGGCGCTGGCCTTCGTGTCGCACAAGCTGATGCGCTGGTTCGTGCCGCATGCGCTGGTGCTGGCGTTCGTGGCCAACCTGTTCCTGCTTGGCCAGGGGCCCGTTTACGTGGCGCTGGCCGTCGCGCAAGCGGCCTTCTATGCCGGCGCGCTGTGGGGCTGGCTGGCCGGGCGGCGCGGCGCGGTGCCACGCCTGGCGCGGCTGCCGGTGTTTTTCACGAGCATGAACCTGGCCCTGCTGGTAGGCCATGTTCGCTACCTGCGCGGTGGCTTCACCGGCACCTGGGCGCGCAGTTCACGCTGACCGGCCAACACCATCATGCTCAAGTTCATCGTCATCATGCTGCTGCTCGCCTTGCTGGGCGGGTTGGCTTTGTTAACGTTAGAAATACGCCGCAAGGCGCTGCACATTTGGCTGCCGGCCTGGCTGCGCCGGCGCCGCCCGGCGCCGGGCCCGAGGCCGGTGCACGTGATGTTCTGCTTCGTCGACCATTTCGAGCCCAAGTGGGGCCGCCCGGCGCGCAGCGTGGAAGACGAGCGCGTGCAGCGCTGGTGCGCCAGCTACCAGGCGCTGGCCAGCCGCCACCGCGACGCCGACGGCGTGCCGCCCCAGCACAGCTTCTTCTACCCCGAGGAAGAATACGAGCCCGAGCACCTGGACGCCCTGGCCGCCCTGTGCCGCGCGGGCTACGGCGAGATCGAGGTGCACCTGCATCACGACCACGACACCGCCGACGGCTTACGCGAAAAGATCAAACGCTTCACCCGCGTGCTGCACGAGCGCCACGGCGCCCTGAGCCGCCACCCGCAAAGCGGCGAGCTAAGGTTTGGCTTCATCCACGGCAACTGGGCGCTGGACAACTCCCGCGCCGACGGCCGCTGGTGCGGCGTGAACAACGAGTTGCAGGTGCTGGCCGAACTGGGCTGCTATGCTGATTTCACCTTGCCTTCAGCCCCCAGCGAAACCCAGACCCCCAAGGTCAACAGCCTGTATTACGCCAGCGACGACCCGTTGGCGCCGCGTTCGCACGACCGGGGCGTGGACGTTCGCGTGGGCGGCGCGCCCAGCGGCGACCTGCTGATCCTGCAAGGCCCGCTGGCGCTGAACTGGCGCAGCCGCAAGTGGGGCTTGATGCCGCGCACCGAAAACTCCGACGTGCGCGCCAGCAGCCCACCCAGCCCGCAGCGCACCGACCTGTGGCTGCGCCAGCACATCCATGTCCAAGGCCGGCCCGAGTGGCTGTTCATCAAGGTTCACACGCATGGCGCGCAGGAGCGCGACATGCCAGCCTTGCTGGGCCCCGCGGCTGAAGCGCTGTACGCCGACCTCGAGCGCCGCTACAACACCGGCCACGGCCATGTGCTGCACTACGTGAGCGCACGCGAGATGTTCAACATCGTCAAGGCGGCCGAGGCCGGTTGCAGCGGCAACCCGAATGACTACCGCGACCATGTGCTGCCGCCGCCGCGCGCCAGCCGGCGCGGCGGCCTTGCCGCAATCCAGGGTGCACCATGAAGGGCAAGAAGGATTTTTTTGCCGACGTGATCCACCGCACCGGGCTGGTGCGGCTGGCCTCGGCCATGCACTCGGCGCTGTGGCACGACCTGCGCGTGTTGGCCTACCACCGCGTGCTGCCGCGCAGCGACCCGGAACAATTCCCCTATGACATCGAACTGGTTAGCGCCTGGGAAGACGAGTTCGACTGGCAGGTGGGATACATCGCGCGGCACTACGAGCCGCTGACACCCGCACAACTGGCCGCGCTGCTGGATGCCGGCAAACCGGTGCCGCGCAATGCGCTGCTGATCACCTTCGACGACGGCTACCGTGACAACCACGACATTGCCCTGCCCATCTTGCGCCGCCATGGCGTGGCCGCCACCGTCTTCGTCACCACCGGCTATGTCGACCGGTGCGAGGTCTACTGGTTCGACCGCCTGGTGCACAGCATCAAGCTGTCGCGCGTGAAGCAGATCGAACTCGAACCCGGCCAGGTGCTGGAGTTGGGCCACACCATGAGCCAGCGCCAGGCCGTCAGCGAAACGCTTCTTCGCCGCCTCAAGCTGCTCAGCGACGAACACCGCCTGGCCGCGGTGCAGCGCTGGATGGACGCCCTGGACGTGCCCGCCCCGCGCACCGAAGACAGCCTGCATGCCCCCATGACCTGGGCCCATGTGCGCAACCTGGCGGCCAGCGGCATTGAAATCGGCTCGCACTCGGTGACCCACCCGGTGTTGTCGGCCGTGGCCGACGATGCCCAGTTGATGCATGAGCTGCGCGGTTCGCGCCTGGCCATCGAGGCGCACACCGGGCGCGCGGTGACGGCGCTGGCCTACCCGGTGGGCGGCCCGCGCGCTTACGACGAGCGCGTGGTGCGCGCCGTGCGCGAGGCTGGCTACCGCTTTGCCTTCACCTACACGCCAGGGCTGAACACCCCGGCCACCTGGGATCTGTTGCGCCTGAACCGCTGGGCCATCGAACGCTACGTCAGCCGCAACCGCTTTCGCGCCATGCTGGCTGCACCCCTGGCCTTCGTCTGAGCGCCCTGAACACCATGGCCGCAGCCAAGCTACGCAGGAGGTCGCCATGGACTGGCGCGTGAAGGCATTGGTGCAGGGCGTCTTGTCCAAAACGCCCGGCGGCATGCGGCTGAACAGCGCCTTGCAGGTGCTGGCCGGCGGCCGGCGCAACCTGGCCCAGCACATCGACGACAAGGTCGTTGATGACTGGTTGGTTCATGCGCGGCACCTGCGCGAGCTGAACTTCGAGCTGCCCGGGCGCGTGATGCTGGAAGTGGGCACCGGTTGGCTGCCGGTGATGCCGCTGTGCTTTGCCCTGGCCGGTGTGGGCCGCTGCATCACCATCGACCTGAACCGCCACCTGCAACCGCGCCGGGTGCCTGCCGTGCTGGCCCGGCTGGCCACCCACCTCGACGCCATGGCCCAGGCCTGCGGCCAGAGCGCCGATGTCTTGCGCCGGCGCTGGCAGGCCCTGGCCGGCATCAAGGATGGCGCGGCGCTGTTGCACGCGGCCGGCATTGAATACCAGGCCCCGGGCGACGCCACGGCCACCGGCCTGGGCGCCGCCAGCGTCGACCTGGTGTTCTCCAACAGCGTGCTGGAACATGTGCCCGCCACCGTGCTGGCCGCGCTGATGCGCGAAACCGCGCGCATCCTGCGCCGCGACGGGCTGGCGCTGCACAACGTCAATTGCGGCGACCACTACGCCTACTTCGACCGCAGCATCACCGCGGTGGACTACCTGCGCTTCAGCGAGCGCGAATGGAAGCGCTGGAACAATGATTTGCTGTACCAGAACCGGCTGCGCGCGATCGACTTCGTCCACGCGGCGCAGGCGGCGGGCCTGCACATCGTGATGGACCATCACCGCCCTCGCGCCGATCTGCTGACGCGAATGAACGAGATCACGGTGGCGGAACCCTTCCGCCACTTGCCCAACGAGGAGCTGTGCTGCACCTCGGTCGATTTCGCCGCCACGCCGCGCCAGGCCCACGCCGCGCAAGAGAAAGTGGCGCCGCCACTTTCCTTGGTTCCCGCGGATGGCGGCTGGCCTCGGCCGGCGGTTGGGCAACGATGAACGAGCCGCGCATGTCCGTCGTGTACTTTGGCAACGACTGGTTTGCCGAGAACCGCACCAGCAGCCACCATGTTGCGCGCGGCCTGGCCGCCAGCGTCAACCTGATGTATGTCGACTCCCCCGGCATGCGCGCGCCCAACGCCACCGGGCGCGACCTCGGCCGCCTGTGGCGCAAGTTGCGCCAGGCCCTGCGCGGTGCCCAGCGCGTTGAGCCCGGGCTGTGGCACTGCACCGTGCCGCGCTTGCCATTCAAGGGCCCGGGCATCGAATGGCTGAACCGCCGCTTTGGCGCCTGGGCCGTGCAGCGCGCCATGCGCCAGGCCGGCATCAGCGAAGCGGTGTTGTGGTTCGTGGTGCCACACCCGGCGTACTTTCTCGACTTGCTGCCGCACCGCACGGCGGTGTACTACTGCACCGACGACTACGCCGCCCACCCGGGCGTCGATGCGGCGTGGATCACCGAGTGCGACACCACGCTGACGCGGCGCTGCGCGCATGTCTTCGTGGTGCCCCCGGCGCTGCTGGCGCCCAAGCGCGCGCTCAACCCCGCCACCAGCTATGCCCCGCATGGGGTGGATGTGCAACTGTTTGCCCAGGCGCAGAGCCCGGCCACGCCCGTGCCCGCCGCCGCGGCGCAGCTCGCGCATCCGGTGATCGGCTACTTCGGTTTGATTGCAGCGTGGACCGACGTGGAACTGATCGAATGGCTGGCCCGGCAGCGCCCGCAATGGCAGTTCTTGCTGGTCGGCCACGCGCATTGCGACGTGAGCCTGCTGCGGGCGTGCCCCAACATCCACCTGGTGGGCCCGCAGCCGTATGACAGCCTGCCCGGCTGGGCACGCGCGTTTGACGTGGCCATCATCCCCTACCGCCAGAACCAGCAGGTGCGCAACGCCAACCCGCTGAAGCTGCGCGAATACCTGGCCACGGGCAAGCCGGTGGTCTCGGTGCCGGCGCCAGAGGTCGGCAACTTCGGCGCGCTGGTGCATGTGGCGCCCGACCGCAGCGCCTTCCTGTGCGCCATCGAACTGGCCCTGGCCAGCGACTCGCCGGCACTGGCCGGGCAGCGCATGGCCGCCGTGGCCGCCATGAGCTGGGAGCAGCGCGTGCACGACACGTTGGCGCAAGTGCAGCGCCTGTGGCACGCCGCCACGCCCAGCGCTAACACTTGAATCAACAGGAACGCAGCATGCATTGGATCTGGTCCGTCGTCGCGCGCCTGTCAAACAACCAGGTGCAGGTGCGCGGGCCCGGGCCGGGCGATGCGATCCATCTCACGTTCGACGACGGCCCACACCCGCAGCACACGCCGGCCTTGCTCGACTTGCTCAAGGCCCACGGTGCCAAGGCCACGTTCTTCGCCATCGGCCGCGAGGCCCAGGCGCACCCGGAACTGGTGCGCCGGCTGCTCGCCGAAGGCCACGCCCTGGGCAACCATTCCATGACACATGCCCGCCTGAAGCACCTGGCGCCGGCGCAGCAGCAGGCCGAAGTGGCAGCCGCCGACGCCGTGCTGCAAAGCTTCAGCGGGCGCACCCAGCACGCGTTTCGCCCGCCCCACGGCGAGGCCACGCCCAGCATGTTGTGGCGCTCGCTGCGCGGGGGTCAGCGGCTGGTGCTGTGGAGCGTGGACAGCCTGGACTACTGCCTGCAGGCCGATGCGGTGATACAGCGCCTGCACGACTGGCCACTGCACGGCGGTGACATCCTGCTGTTCCACGATGATGGCCCGGTGGCCACTGAAGCCCTGGCGCAACTGCTGCCCACCTGGCGCAGCCGTGGCCTGAGCCTGGCCGCGTTGAAATGACCCCCCCCTACGCGCTTCGCGCGCCTTCCGGCATGCAGGCCAGAAGGCCTTCGCAGGCGAGAAACAGTCCGCAGGGACTGTTTCTCGTCCGGGCTCAGCCCCCTCAAGGGGGCAACGCCAGCGGCCCGGCAAGTGCGGATCCGCGGCGTTCGCTTGATCCGCGTTGTTCGCGCGTGGCGGCTGGCGCCATGGAAAACTGACGTGCTGAGCGAGCGCGCGAATGTGAGCCCCGCGCCGCAGGCCAGCGGCCTGTCGAGTTGGAGCCCGCTCAACGCGATGCCGTACCTGCTGGGCTACCTGGCCGTGCTGTACGCGCGGCCACACGAGTTCAGCAGTGGGACGGCCAACCTGCCGCTGCTGTCGGTGCTGTTGGGCCTGGCGTTCGTGCTCTGGCTGACACGCCAACCCAAGAACTTCGAAGCGCCGCAGTTCGTGTGCATGCCGATGATTCTGCTGGCCTGTCTGGTGTCGCTGGTGCGCGCCGGCTGGCTGGGCGGCGCCTGGCTGTCGTTCAAGGATTTCACGCCGATCGTGGTGCTTTTCTTCATCATCGCCACCACGGTTGATTCGATGGCACGCCTGCGCCAGGTGTTCTTCGTCCTGGCCCTGACCGTGGCGGCCATCTCGGCCCATGGCGTGGTGCAGTGGAGCGGCGGCGAGCTGTGGAGCGACGTGAAGATGGTCGAGCAGCGCATCACCTACCTGGGTTTCCTGAACGACCCCAACGACCTGGCCATGGCCTTGTTGATGCTGCTGCCGCTGATCCTGTTCCTGGCCGGTGGCGCCGGCTTCATCATGCGCTGGGCCTACCGCGCCGTGGCCGCCGCGGCGGTGTTCAACGTCTACCTGTGCAACTCACGCGGCGCCACGCTGGCCCTGGGCGCCATGTTGTTCATGCATGGGTTGTGGCGCTATGGGGTGTGGCGCAGCCTGTTTGTGCTGCCGCTGCTGCTGGTGCCGCTGCTGCTGCTGGCGCCCAGCCGCATGGGCGAGATGTCGGCTGATGAAGCGTCGGCCGAGGGGCGCATCGAGGCCTGGTACGAAGGCATGCTGATGATCCAGTCGCGCCCCGTCTTCGGCGTGGGCAAGGGGCTGTTCATGGAACACCACAACCTCACCGCGCACAACAGCTTCATCCTGGTCGCCGCGGAGCTGGGCACCTTCGGCTACTTCTTCTGGTTCGCCAACCTGGTGCTCACCTGGCTGATGCTGCGCCGCATCGGCGCGCTCAAACCCGACCCGCAAGACGTGACGAGCGCCGGCCTGGCCTGGGCCGAGACCCACCGCGCGTCGCGTGCGCTGTGGCTCGGCTACGTCGGCGGTCTGGTCGCGGCCTTCTTCCTCAGCCGCAGCTACCTGGTCATTCTGTTCGTGCACATCGCCCTGGTGGTGGCCGTGTTCCAGTTGGCGCGCAGCCAACGCCCGGAACTGCCTGCCGTGCGCTTGAGTGACACCTGGGGCCGCATGCTGCTGGCCAGCCTGGCCAGCCTGGTCGCGTTGTGGGCCCTCACGCGCACCTTGCTGGCGTTCACCTGAACGGGCCGTGCAGCACGTCGTCATCATCGGCGCCGGGGTGATGGGTTGCGCCACGGCCTGCTTCCTGGCTCGCGACCACGGCGTGCAGGTCACGGTGATCGAACGCGAGCCCGGCGGGGCGCGCGCGTCCAGCGCCCTGTCGGCCAGCTCGATTCGGCAGCAGTTCTCGCTGCCGATCAACATTGCGCTGTCGCAGTGGAGCCTGGCCTTCATGCAGCGCGTGCAGTCTGAACTGGCCGTGCCCGGCCACACCCCCGCGTTGGGGCTGGTGCTGCCGGGCTACCTGTTCCTGGCCGATGCCGCGGCCGCGGCCACGCTGCAAGCACACCATGCCGTGCAAACCGCAGCCGGCGCGCACGTCGCGCTACTGGCCCCGGCCGCGCTGCAACAGCGCTTTGCCTGGCTCAACACCGAGGGCCTGGCCCTGGCCAGCCTGGGCTTGCAGGGCGAAGGCTGGTTCGACGGCCCGGCGTTGTGGCAAGCCTTCAAGTTCAAGGCGCGCTCGTGCGGCGCGCGCTTCATGGCCGGCGACGTTTGCGGCTTCGCCCACCGCGGCCAGCGCGTCAACGCCGTGCACACCCACGGCGGCGAGCGCGTGCCGGCCGACGCCGTGGTGCTGTGCGGCGGCGCGTGGACTGCGGCACTGGCGCAGCAGCTCGGCGTGGCCTTGCCGGTGAGTGCGCGCAAGCGCGACGTGTTCGTGGTCGATTCGCCCGCGCACCTGCCGCACTGCCCGCTGGTGGTGGACGCATCCGGCGTGTGGTTCCGCCCCGAAGGCCGCGGCTTCATCACCGGTGCGCCACCGCGCGACAGTGACCTGGCCGAACCGCCGCTGCAAGACATCGACCATGGCCTGTTTGACAGCGTCATCTGGCCCGCGCTGGCGCACCGCGTGCCGGCGTTCGAGGCGCTGCGCGTGCGCTCGGCCTGGGCCGGCTATTACGAGATGAATGACTTCGACCACAACGGCCTGGCCGGCGCCCTGCCCGGCTGGGCCAACGCCTTCACTGCTTGCGGCTTCTCGGGCCACGGCATGCAGCAGGCCCCGGCCGTGGGCAGCGCGCTGGCCGCGCTGGTGGCCGGCGGCGCAAGCACGGCACCGGTGCTGGGGCCCTTGTCGCCGCAACGCCTGTTGGGTGCGCCGCCGGCGTTTGAACGCAACGTCATCTGAACGCCCCAAGGCAGGCCGAGGCCGGCCGTCCCCGTGGCCTTATGCTCGCGGCCCCGATCGCTTCAAACTCCCTTTTGCACAGGACGTTAAGCCCACGACATGGCCCGCAACACCCAGGTTCAAGCCGAACACAACGCCCCGCCCATCACCCAGGCGCTGGCCCGCTTCGTGGCCACTCACCCGTCGCGCGGCTGGC
>JAYUQE010000335.1:0-10052 GCA_043756905.1 Burkholderiales bacterium
GCCGCGGGCTCGTACAGAAAGTCCGACACGGCATTGAAACCATACTGGGCGCGCGGCACGCTCGACGCCGCGAGCAGTTCCCCCGCCGCGGCAGACAGCGGCTCTTGCGGATACAAGGCCATCAGCAACAACAGCATATCGCGGTGGTAGTCGAACAGAGCCGCGGTGGAGTCGCGGGCATGGTCGCCGGTGGGGGCCAGGCGGTTGAACGTGGGCACGGTGCTGTGGATGAAGTGCGCCAGCGACGCCAGGGTGTGCCCCGTGCGGCTGGCCAGCCGCTCGCCGGTGGAGTGCTCCCACCAGTCGTACAACTGGTACAGGCCCCGCAGCGAAGTGCCATAACCGGTGCCTTCACGCGAGCCCCCACCCGTGAGGTCGCGCTCGAAGGTAGGCAGCAATTGTTCTTCAAGCTTGGTCTGGCGAAACTGCTTCAGCCAACCCTGCGCTTGCGGGTTCTCGCCGTGCGTGGCCAGGCCCAGCAGCATGGTGGCGCGCAAGAACGAGTAGTAGTAGTTGTTGGCCGGGTTGTCCACCGACCAGCCGGTCCAGGGGTGCAAGCCGCTGCCCCAGCGCGCGGTCTTGGGGCTCCACACATTGGCCACGGCCTGGTTGGCGTAGGCCACCCAGCGCGCCCGTTGCTCGGGCGTGAGCAGGGCATGGCACCAGTCGTACACCAGGGCCAGGTTGCCGACGATCTCGCCCACTTCAAGGTAGCTGTCACCCGCCACCAACGGGCGTTCGCCGCGTGCGATACGCGCTTCCTCGCTGGCCACGAAAGCCTCGGTCAGGGCCACGGCATGGCGGGCGTAGCGGTCGTCGTTGTCGAGCTGATACATCAGCGCGGCGAACCAGGGTTGGAAGCCGTACTCCTGGCCGCCCAGCAACTGCTTGTCGACGATGGCCGCAAAGCGCGAAGCTGCCAGCGTGCGCTGGTTCAGCCGCTGCGCCAGGCGCGCTTTGAAGCCGGCGTCGTTGAGCAGGATGCGCGGATGCGTCACCGCCACCTGGTAGGCCACCGGCGTCTTGGGTGCGTAGGGCGCTGAGGCCTGTGCCGCCCAGGCAGGCGCGGTGGCTGAGCGCGTGGCCAGCACCGCGCCCATGCAGGCCAGCGCCACTGCGGCGCGGCGCGCAAACAGCCGCGCTGCGGTGTGCGTTGGCGTAGCGGGCGGCAATGAAGTTGGGCTGGCGGGCATCGGGACTTGACATTCTGCGTGCAGTAGCTGACCTGACGGGCGCAGGCCACAGGCATGTTGTGCCGATGATCAAGGCAAGACATCACCATGGCGGCGAGGGCCTGTCGCCGCACGCCAGCGCCAGCCGGCTGGCGTGAACTTGTGCGCACACAATTGCCCCCGCAAAGCGCGCGAAACCCGTTTGTCAGGCACCCGCACTTACGCTGCGCGCCGACCTCATGGGGTATGGCCTCGCTTGTTCGGTGCCCTGATCGTGAGACAGTGATGGGGGCGCCAACAGCCGGCGCAGGGCCTGCTCACGGCCAACACAAGAACAGTCAGACAACAATTTTCCAATGCGATGGACAGAGTAACGCTGCTGCGTAATGCGGCCATGGTTGGCGTGGCCAGCACGGTGGAGTCGGGCCTTGGGCTGGTTGCTGGCGTGATCATCGCGCGCACGCTCGGTCCGACAGACTACGGCCACTACTCGTATTCGATCTGGCTGTGTGGCGTGATTCTGATGCTGGTGAACCATGGCCTGCCCTTGTCGGCGATCCGGTTCCTGGCCGAGGCGCGCGGCTCCAAGATGCCGGGGTTGGCCGGGCCGCTGCTGCGCCGCCTGACGCGGCTGCAAACAATCAGCGCCTTGATCATCCTGGCCGCTTTCATCGTCGAAGACTTCATCATTCCCATCGATGACTGGAAGGACGCCGCCCTGACGATGCTGGCCATCTCGGTGGTCGCCATCTGGACCCGCGCAGACTTGCGCTTTCGTGGCGCCGTGGGCAAGGGCTTCGAGCTGTTCGTACCCGAGAACCTCACCTTGATGGTGATGGCACCCGTCAACCTGGCGCTGGTGGCCTACCTGGCCTGGCGCGGCGAAGGCGTGGTCGGCTTCTTTGGCCTGTACGCCGCCATTGGCGTGGCATCGTGCCTGCTGGTGCGCTACTTTCTGCACCGTCACGGCATTCGCTCAGGAATCGGCGATCTGCCCGCAGAGCTGTCCAGCCGCCTGAACCGGCACCTGGCGTTGACGGGCGTGCTGTTGATGCTCTATGCGCTGGCCAACCGCGCGGTCGAGATGACCTTGCTCAAGGCCCATACCGATGCCGCCACGGTGGGTTACTTCGCCATCGCGGTGAGCCTGACCAAGGGTGCGGTCGACCTGCTGGCCGGCGGCATGGCCGCGGTGCTGTTGCCCACCATGTCCAAGCGTTACGGCCAGGGCGGCATGGGCCTAATGGGCCGGCTGGTGGGTGAATCGACCCGACTGTTCTGGAGCATCGGCCTGGCCATCGCCGGCTTGGGCGTCACCATCACCGAAGGCGCCATCCGCCTGCTGTACGGTGCACGTTTCGAGCCGGTGATTCCGGCGCTGACCTACATGCTCGTCGTCTCGGGGCTGCTGATCGTGAACGCCGCGTCATCAGCGGCGCTGAGTGCCACCGACCGCCAGGCCGAGCGCATCCGCATCGTGTTGGCGATGTTGATCGTGAACCTGGTGCTCGGCTTGGTGCTGATACCACGCTACGGCTTGAACGGCGCCCTGGCCAGCTACAGCATCAGCATGGCGTTCGAGGCTGTCGTGGCCGCCTGGCGCGTGCGCCGTCACACTGAAGTGGCGCTGCCGCTGGCGGCCATGTTGCGCTGCACGCTGGCCGCGCTGCTGGCGGCGGCCCTGGGCTGGTGGGTCAACCGCCAGCTCACTTTCAGTTTGGGGTTTGTCGTTGCAGCAGCTGTTTTTACCCTTGCCTATACAACTTTGACGGTGCTCCTGCGCGCCTGGCGTGCCGAAGAATTCGAAGTCGTCGCCTCGTTGCTTGGCCGTTGGGGCCGGCCTGGCCAACACGCCGCGGCGCGGGTGTTGCTTTGGCGTGACCGTTACAGTTTTGCCGAGGCTGTTTCGTAGGAAAATCCGTCTTGGGTGTTGCTTGCGAGACAAGTTCAATGCCCGTGACCTGATTCACCCGGCACCCGACTGTTCGCGCCCAGCGTGCCGCAGCAGCCCCGAGTTGAAGGATTGGCAAGCGACGCTCGAACGGGACAATCACAGCACCTTACGGGGTTAGAGTTTTAGCTTGCCCAGACAAGTTGACAAACCTGACCCGGTTCTCATGCAACAGCCCAATGGGGGGCGGCGTCTTGGTGCGACAACCATGAATCCAACGGGAGCGAGCGGATGCGAAGCGATGTGCCCGGCCCGGTCGGTGGAGCAAGCTGCGTGGCAGGGGCAGCCGTCCTGCCGGCGGCCAGCGCTGCGTCGTTTCGGCTGAGCACCCCCGTCGTCAATGCGCGTCGAAATCTTGGCATGTTCCGCGTCTTTCAAAACCGCCGCTCGGCCGCCTTGCTGCTGGAGATGTTGCTCGATGTGACCCTGGGCTTCGCCGCCATGCTGGTGGCCGCGGCCATGGTCGAGAACTGGTCACCTGTCAACTGGCGTGCCGCCCTTGCCGGCAAGGGCCTGCTGCTGAATGCGGCGGGCTTCGCGGGGGTGCTGGTACTCTGGCAGTACTTGCTGGGCGTGTACCAGGGCTCGGCTCGCGGCTTTGCCGGGCAAGCCATTCGCCTGGTGGCCGCGGTGGTGGTCGGCGGCTACCTCAGCTACCTGGCCCTCAAGGCCCAGGGCCCCACAGGCCACCCCAGCCGGCTGGTGGTGTACGCGGTGCTGAACCTGCTGCTGGCCATGTTCTTGGTGCGCGGCCTGATCGTGGGCCTGCGCGCGCTGGCCGGCACGGCCAAGGTGCTCATCATTGGCACGGCCTGCGAAGCGCAGGTCGTGGTCGGCGACCTGGCTTTGCTCGATGGCCCGTTGCCGCGCGAAGTGGTGGGCTATTTCCCGACCTCGGCCGACAGAACCGACAGCGACGGCATCCAGGTGCGCCGGCTCGACACCAATGTGCCCCTGGTGCAGCACGTGCACGCCTTGAACGTCAGCGAGATCATCGTCGCGGCACGCGAACAGCGCGGCGGCGTGGTGCCGATGGATCAGTTGCTGCTGTGCCGTTCCATCGGCATTCCGGTGATCGACAGCGCGGGGTTCCACGAGCGCACTCACGGCGAGGTGCCGCTGGAAAGCCTGAAGGCCAGTTGGTTGATCTATGGCTCAGGCTTCGTGCAAGGGCGAGCGCGTCGCGCTCTCAAACGCGCGTTCGACATCGTGATCTCGCTGTTGCTTCTGGTCGGCGCCGCCCCGGTGATGCTGCTGGCCGCGCTGGCCATCAGGCTGGACAGCCGCGGGCCGATCATCTATCGCCAAGAACGCGTGGGCCTGAACGGCGCGCCCTTCACCTGCCTGAAGTTCCGCAGCATGGGCACCGACGCCGAGGGCGACGGCGTGGCCAAATGGGCCAGCCGCAACGACCCGCGGGTCACTCGCGTGGGCCGCTTCCTGCGCCAGACTCGCATCGACGAGTTGCCGCAGCTCCTCAGCGTGTTGAAATCCGAGATGAGCCTGGTCGGCCCGCGCCCGGAGCGGCCCGGCTTCGTGCAGCACCTCAGCCAGCAAGTGCCGTTTTATGACCTGCGCCACACCGTCAAACCCGGCGTCACCGGCTGGGCTCAGGTGCGCTACGCCTACGGCGCCTCGCTCGACGACGCCCGCCGCAAGCACCAGTTCGACCTGTACTACGTGAAGAACAATTCGCTGTTGCTGGATGTGTTGATCCTGCTCGAAACCATCGGCGTGGTCTTGCAACGCGAGGGGCAGTGATGACACATGCCCCCTTATCGTGCAGCGTGACCGCCACCCACTGCCTCAACCACCTTGCCCTGTCAGGAGAACCCGTATGAAGCGTCTGCCCACCTTGCCTGTTCGCGGCCTCGCCGTGCGCTGCGTCACCTTGTTTGCGGGCCTGGCCGTCAGTGCGGCCGGCCTCGTCGGCTGTGCCAGCCGTTCGGGCGGCAGCTACCCTCCCGCGCCGACCAACGCCGTGGCGCCTGATCACCGCTACAAGGTCGGCCCGCTGGATGTGTTGAACATCCTGGTCTGGCGCAACCCCGAGCTGTCGTCGCAGGTCACGGTGCGCCCCGACGGTCGCATCTCGGTGCCCTTGATGGAAGACCTGCTGGCGGCCGGGCGCAACCCGTCCGAGCTGGCGCGTGAAATCGAAAGGGGTCTGTCCCGCGTGATCCGCGAACCCTCGGTCACGGTGGTCGTGAGTGGCTTCACCGGCGTGTTCGCCGACCAGATCCGCATCGTCGGCGAAGCCACCCGGCCGCAGGCGATCGCCTACCGGCAGAACATGACCGTGCTCGACGTCATGATCCAGGCCGGTGGCCTGACCGACTTCGCCGACGGCAACGCCGCCGTGCTGGTGCGTGGCTCCGAAGGCGGCAAGCAATACAGCGTGCGCCTGAAAGACCTGCTGCGCCGCGGCGACATCTCGGCCAACGCGGCCATCCTGCCGGGCGACGTCATCATCGTGCCGCAGGCCTGGTTCTGATGCGCCACCGCGTGTCGCGCTCTCCCAGCATCGTGCAGGCCCCGCCATGAATGAAGTCGTCCGACAGGCACGCAACAAGCTGCTTGCCGCCTGGCAGTACCGCTGGATCGGCGTCAGCGTGGCCTGGGTGCTGGCCGTGGTGAGCGTGATCCTGGTCAGCTTCCTGAACGACACTTACCAAGCCACGGCACGCATCCATGTCGACACGCAAACGGTGCTCAAGCCGTTGATGAAGGAGTTGGCCGCGCAGCCCGACATCGACCAGCAGGTGCGCATGCTGGCGCGCACCTTGATCTCGCGCCCGACGATCGAAAAGCTCATCGGCCTGAAGGAGCTGGGCTTCGATGTCACCACGCCTGAAGATCGCGAGCAGCTCATTGCCGGCCTGGTGCGTTCGATCAACGTCCAGGCTTCGGGGGCCAACGTGTACACGCTGCTCTATCGCGACAACGATGCCAAGCGCGCGCGTGCCTTGATCGAAGGCCTGGTCACGCTGTTCGTCGAATCCAGTACCGGCGGCAAGAAGCAGGACTCGGCCCAGGCCATCAGTTTCATCAACCAGCAGATCAGCGAGTACGAAGAAAAACTCAGCACTGCCGAGAACCGGCTGAAGGACTTCAAGGTCAAGCATTTCGGCGTCTCCGGGGCCACGCAGCAAGACTTCTTCGCGCGCATGGCCAGCCTGTCTGACGAGGTCAACAAGCTCAAGCTCGACCTGTCCGCCGCGCAGCGTTCGCGCGACTCGTTGCGCCTGGCGCTGTCGAGCGAGACGCCGCAACTTCCGGCCGAGGCGCTGCCGATGCGCGAGCGCACCGGGCCCAGTGAAACCGAGATCCGCCTTGATGCCCAGCGCCGCGCGCTCGACGACCTGCTGCGCCGCTTCACCGAGGCCCACCCCGATGTGGCGGCGGCGCGCAAGGCCATCACCGACATGGAGCGCATCAAGCGCGATGAAGACGAGCTGAACCGCCGCCGCACGCCGGCCGTCGGCACCGCCCCGCCCAACCCGGTGTACCAGCAGTTGCGGGTGCAACTGGCCAACGCCGAGGCCCAGACCGCATCGCTGCAATCGCAGCTCGCCATGCAGCAAGGCCGGCTCGAGGTGGTGCGCTCGCAAGCCGGCAAGGTGCCGCAAATCGAGGCCGAACTGCAGCAGCTCAATCGCGACTATGAAGTGGTGCGCGTCGCCTACCAAAGGCTGGTGGAGCGGCGCGAATCTGCGGCGATGGGCGCCAAGCTCGATGAATCGTCACAACTGGCCGATTTCCGCATCATCGAGCCCGCCTTGGTGTCGCCCAACCCGGTGTTCCCCAGCCGCGTGGCGATGGCGTTGGGCTCGTTGCTGGCGTCCCTGGCAGCGGGCATCGGCGCGGCGCTGGGCATGGCCATTGCTTTCCCGCTGGTGGCCGACGAACAGGAACTCGCGCAGCTCACCAAGCGGCCGGTGTTGGGCGGGGTGTCGCTGTCGCTGGACGGCCCGGCCAAGGTGGCCGCGCGCTGGCAAATGGTTCAGTTCGGCGCCACGGTGGTGATCTTTCTGGTCTCGGCCACCCTGTGGGTGTTGTGGATCTATTTCAGCAGCAAGGCAATATGAGCATCATCAACCAAGCCAGCAAGCGGCTGGAGCAGTTGCGCCAGGCCGGTGTTGAATTGCCTTGGGCCGAGGCGCCCATCGCCGGCCAGCGCGAGCCGGCAGCGCCGCTGGCCGACCCGGCGCCAACGCCCGCGCCCGCGCCAACGCCGGCACCGGCCCAGGCCGAGCCGCAGGCCACGCTCAGCCCGCCACCGCAACCCGCCTTGTCGCCCGTGCCCAGGCCGGCGCCGCAAGCCCCCGCTGCGGCGCACCCGGTCGATCCCGCCGACGCTGACGATCTGACCGCCATGCCGGCGCAGCGGGCAATGCACGACGATGACGACGAGGGCGATGACGCCCAGGCGATGCCTGAGTTGCGTGCCGCGGCAGCCGAGTCGCCAGCGCCTGGCGCCAGCGTCACGCCGCCCGGCGGCGGCGGCCGCCACTCGCAGCAGTTCGACCTCGACCTGGCCGCGCTGGCCCAGCGCAAGTTCCTGGTGCCCAACTGCGACGACCGCATCCTGATCGACGAATTCCGTGCCCTCAAGCGCACCCTGGCCAACAACGCCATGAGCAAGGCGCCCAACCCGATTCGCCGCGCCAACGTCATCCTGGTCACCAGTGCCTTGCCCGGTGAAGGCAAGACCTACTGCGCCATCAACCTGGCCATGAGCCTGGCCGCGCAGGTCGACAACCGGGTGTTGCTGATCGATGCCGACGTCGTCAAACCTGCCGTGTCGCAGCGCCTGGGCATGCCGCCGCATCGCGGCCTGCTGGACTTGCTGACCGACCAGCCCACGCCCATGTGCGACGTCATCCTGCGCACCAACATCCCCAAGTTCTCGATCATTCCGTCCAGCGTGCCGCGCGGCGACTCGGCCGAGCGCGTGTCCAGCGCGGCGATGGATCGGCTGCTCGACGAGATGTCGCAGCGCTACCCCGACCGGCTGATCGTGATCGACGCGCCGCCGCTGCTGTTGACCAATGAGTCGCGCATCCTGGCCGGCCTGGCCGGGCAGGTGGTGATGGTGGTCGAGGCCGGCAAGACCACCCACCGCGCGGTGCAGAACGCCTACGAGGCGGTGGCCCAGTGTCCGGTGGTGATGTCGATCCTGAACAAACGCAGCCAGGCCATGGCTGGTTACGGCTATGGCTACGCATATGGCTACGGTTACTGAGCGCCCGCAAGCCGGCCCGGGCCTGCTGCCCCTGGCCGGGTGCAAGGAAAGTGGCAGGTCCGCACTGGCCCGTGGCACCGTGGCGCCGCGGCACACCGCGCTGGCCCTGGCCGCCGCGATGTGCGTGTTCGGCGCCAACGCCGAAAGCGTGCGCGTGCAAATGCAACTGGTCAGCGGCGTTGACGTGTTGCAAGGGCACCGCGCCGACAGCACGTCCAAGTCCGATTCCGTGATCTCCCTGGTGCCCAGCCTGAGCGTGCGCGCACTGGGCGCCCAGGCGCAGTTCCTGGCCAACGTCAGCCTGGAAGGCGTGGCGCATTTGCAGGGCGACTCATCCACCTCGCTGCGGCCAAGGGGCCAGGTCAGTTTGAAGGTCTCGCCCATCGAGAACACCCTGCACCTGGAGGCCTCGGCCCTGGCCGAGCGGCGCGGTGCCAACGCGTTCGAATTACGCCCCGACGGCCTGGGTGCGGCCAACGACGCCACCTACCTGCGCACGCGTTTGATGCCGTCATTCGAGCGCGCCTTGACGCCCAACCTGGCGCTGCACCTGCGCTCCGAACATGTCTGGACGCGCATCGTCGACGTCCCCGGCGCGCCCGACCCGGCGCAAAGCGGCCGCGCCACCGACCAGTTGCTGCGCCTTGAAAGCCGCCCGCTGCCGCTGGGCTGGGCGCTTGAGATGGGGCATCAGGCGGGCCGGCTATCGTCGGCCAGTGAAGACACCATCGAGCTGACCACCGCGCGCGGCGTGGCCAGTTATGCCGCGGCCGAGCAGCTCACCCTGGGCGCCAGCCTGGGCCGCGAGCGCACCCGGTATTCGCTGGTCGACCGCCAGGACACCTTGTACGGCCTGCGCGCCCGCTGGCAGCCCAGCCAGCGCACCGACATCCGCGCCAGCTATGAGCACCGCTTCTTCGGCGCCGGCATCGACTTCGAGGCCCGCCACCGTTCGCCCTACCTGAGCTTGTCGTTGCGGCTGAATCGCCAGCCGGTGGTGCAGGCCGGCCGTTATCTGGTCGACCCGGCCGATAACGGCGTCACCGCCATCCTCGACGGCATCCTGACCACCCGGGTCACCGACCCTGCCGCACGCGCCGGGGCGGTGCAGTCGCTGGTCAGCGGCCTGGGCCTGCCGGCGGCCCTGAGCGGCGCCGTGGATTTGACGTCGCAGCATGCGCAGTTGCATGAAGGCGCGACGGCCACCGCGGTGCTGCTGGGCCGGCGCAGCCTGGTGTCGGCCACGGTGTACCTGCAGCGCCAGCGCCGGCTCGACCAGGCCGTGGATCTGCTGCTTCCCACCGGCACCATTGGCGACACTGAACAGCGCGGTGTCGAACTGCGTGTGGCGCACAAGCTCAGCGCCACCACGGCGGTGGACGCCGGCGTGCGCATGAACCGGGTCAAGGGCCTGGCCGAAGACAAGGGGCAGTGGTCAAACGACAACTCGGTGCGCGTTGGCCTGACCTACACCTTGTCGCCGCGCAGCAGCCTGCAGTTCAACTTGCGCCGCCAACTGCTCGATTCGAACGTTGTCATCCCGACCAACGAATCTGCGCTGAGCGTGCGGCTGTCACAACGGTTCTAGTAGTTCGTTTCACCAAAAGCATTACGAAATGAAATCGATGGATTTTTTCGCCAGGCTAGGCGCAGACCCGCAGCCGCACTTTTTGTGCGGCAAGGG
>JAYUQE010000336.1:0-3577 GCA_043756905.1 Burkholderiales bacterium
CAACGCCTTTTTAAGCGGCGCGGCACCCACCTACGAGGCCGAGAAGCGCTACGTGCGCAAAGACGGCAGCGTGCGCTGGGTGGCGGTGACGGCACGCACCGTGGCCGACGCACAGGGCCATGTTGTGCACCGGGTGAGCGTGATCCGTGACATCACCGAGCACAAGCACAACGTGCTCGAACTGCAACGCGCACACCAGGGGTTGAAACGCGTGGCCGCGCTGTTCACCACGGTGCTTGAACAAGCGCCGATGGGCGTGTACGTGGTGGATGCCGATTTCCGGCTGCTGCAGGTGAACGCGCAGGCGATGCCGGTGTTTGCCAACATCCGGCCGCTGCTCGGGCGCGACTTCAATGATGTGCTGGCCGTGCTGTGGGGCCCACAGCTCGGGCCGCAACTCGCGGCCATCTTTCGCCACACCCTGGACACGGGCGAGCGCTACGAGTCACCGCCCTTCGTCGAACAGCGCCACGACCTGGGCCACAAACAGGCCTATGAGTGGGAAACCCAGCGCGTGACGCTGCCCGACGGGCGCCACGGCGTGGTCTGCTACTTCCACGAAGTGACCGAGCGCGCGCGCGCACAGGCCAACCTGCTGGCCAGCGAGGAGCGCACCCGGCTGGCCACCGAAACCACCGGCGTGGGCATCTGGGAGTGGAACGTGTTGACGGGCCAGGTGCGCTGGAGTGCCCAGATGTTCCGCATTTATGGCGTCGCCCCCACGCCGGATGGCCAGGTCAACTACAACGTTTGGCGTGATGCGGTCTGGCCCGACGACGTGGCGCAGCAGGAGGCCACCTTGCAGGCCACCGTCGCCCACGCTGGGCGCAGCCGGCGCACCTTTCGCATCCGTCGTGCCGATGACGGTGAGCTGCGCCACATCCAGTCGGTGGAGGCGGCGCGTGTGAACGAGCAAGGGCACACCGAATGGGTGGTGGGCACCAACCTGGACGTGACGGCCAGCGTGCAGGCCGACGAAGGCCTGCGCCGGCTGGCCAGCGAGCTGGCCGACGCCGACCGCCGCAAAGACGCTTTCCTGGCCACGCTGGCGCACGAGTTGCGCAACCCGCTGGCGCCGCTGCGCAATGCGCTGGAGCTGATGAAGCGCTCGGATGACCCCGCGCGCACCGAGTACGCGCGCGCGGTGATGGAGCGGCAGGTGCGGCACATGGTGCGTCTGATCGATGACTTGCTCGACGTCGGGCGCATCGCCCACGACAAGCTCGAATTGCGCCGGCAGCGCATCGAGTTGGGCAGCGTCTTGCGTCAGGCCGTTGAAGCCGCGGCGCCTGACATCGAACGTTGTGGCCACGAGATCACCCTCACGCTGCCGCGCGAGCCGGTCTGGCTCGATGCCGACCCGGTGCGCTTGGTGCAAGTGGTCGGCAACTTGCTGTCCAATGCCTGCAAATTCACCCCACCGGGCGGGCGCATCGCTTTGAGCGCCGAACGCGAAGACCGCAGCGTGGCGGTGACGGTGAAGGACAGCGGCGATGGCATCGCGCCGGACATGCTGGGCAAGGTGTTCGAGCTGTTCACCCAGGCCAGCGCGGCACAGCAATACAGCGCCGGCGGCCTGGGCATCGGGCTGGCGCTGGTCAAGCGCCTGGTCGAAATGCATGGTGGCGAGGTTGCGGCGCACAGCGCTGGCCTGGGCCAGGGCAGCGAATTCGTCTGTCGCCTGCCGCTGGGCGACGACAGCGCGCCGGCGGCACAAGCGCCAGCCACGGTGGCCACGCCGGCGCCGGCCGCGGGCTGGCGCATCCTGGTGGTGGACGACAACCGCGACGCGGCCGACAGCCTGGCCGCCATTCTGAGCCTGGGCGGCCACCAGACCCACATCGCCCACGATGGCGCGCAAGCACTGGAGATGGCCACCGCGTTGCGGCCCGAGGTCATGCTGCTGGACATCGGCCTGCCCAAGTTGAACGGCTACCAGGTCTGCCGCGCCTTGCGCGAACAGGCCTGGGGCAAGGACATGGTGGTCGTGGCCCTCACCGGCTGGGGCCAGGACGAGGAGCGCGCGCGCAGCAGCGAAGCCGGTTTCGACGCTCACATCATCAAGCCCGTCGACCCCGATGGCCTGGCCAGTTTGCTGGTCTCGCTGCGCGCCCCGGCCGCGCAAGCCTCGTCTCAACCCTGACTCGAGTGCCTGGTGAGCCGGCGTTGCAATGTCCGCAAACGGGCCGTTCCAGCCTGTAGGCTTTTGGCCACGCCCGTTTGCTGGCAACGAACAATTGAGAGCCTGCGTGTCAACCCGCGCTGGGGGCTGACGTTATGATCTCGCGCCCTCCCTGTGGCAGCGCGTTCGGTGTGAAGCCTTCAGGCCTCATTGCAAAGCGTCGCACCGGTTCAACTGTTGCACTCGTAGATACGATTCCTCAACCAGGAGATTTTGACCATGAAGAACACCTTGACCTCGCTCGCCGTTGCCGTGTTGGCCCTGTTCGCTGCGCAAGCCGCGATGGCGCAAACCGCCCCGGCCCGCGCCGACGTGAAGAAAGAAGCCGCTGAAGCCAACAAGGCCGGCACCACCTCCAAGGGCGAAGCTGGCGCCAAGGCCGCCCCGGCCGCCAAGTCTGACAAGCCCCGCGCCGAAGTGAAGAAAGACGCCGCTGTGGCCACCAAGACCGGTGCCACGTCCAAGGGCGAGATGGGTGACAAGCCTGCCCCGGCTGCCAAGTCGGACAAGCCCCGTGCCGACGTGAAGAAGGAAGCTGCTGCCGCCACCAAGGCCGGCGCCACCTCCAAGGGCGAAGAAACCCCCAAGAAGTAAGTAAATCGTCACCCCGAGCCAGCGCACTGCACACGCGGTGCCGGGCAACGGATACGGCGCAACCGCTGAAGCGGTTGCGCCGTTTTTATTTAGGCGCCGGCTGCCCGGTGCGCCGATGCAGCAGCCCGCCGGCCAGCCCCGTGCCGGACAGGATCAGCAAGCAGGCCCAGAGCATGGTGGGCGTGACGGTTTCACCCAGGAACAGCGCGCCCCAGGCCATGCCGAACAGCGGGATCAGGAACGTCACCGTCAACGCCTTGGTGGCGCCGCCGTGCGCCACCAACCTGAAATACAGCACATAGGCCAGCGCGGTGCACAGCCCGCCCAGCGCCAGCGTGCTCCACCAGGCCGCTGCATGGGGTGTGGCGGCGGGCCAAAACCACCACGCTGGCAGCGCCAACAGCACGGCGGCGGCAGCTTGGCTGCCGCTGGCAATGGCCAGCGGCGGCACGCCGGTGAGATGCCGGCGCGTGTAGTTGGCCGCCACGCCGTAGCAGGCCGTGGCGGCCAGGCAGGCCAGCGTGGCCAGGGTGCTTTGCGCGCCCAGGGCACCGGCTTTGAAGCCGGCCTGACCCCACATCAACCAGGCTACGCCGGCAAAGCCCAGCGCCAGGCCGGCCAGTCGTTCGGCCTGCGGGCGTTCGTGCAGCCACAGCCAGGCCACGATCGCGCCCCACAGCGGCGCCGTGGCGTTGAGCACGGCAGACAGGCCACCGGTGATGGTCAACGCGGCGTAGCTGAAGGCCACAAAGGGCAGGGCGGAGTTGATCACGCCCAGCATGGCAATGCGCCGCCAGTGCT
>JAYUQE010000337.1:0-10003 GCA_043756905.1 Burkholderiales bacterium
CAATCGCCTTGCGCATCTTGTAGAGCGCCTGCCCCTCCACCGTCCGCACCTTCGCGCGCATCCGCTCGCGCGCACTCGGTGGTGGTGTGGCTACTGCTGCTGCTGGTGCTGCTGGTGGTGGTGGTGGTGCTGGTGGTGCTGGTGGTGGTGGTGGTGGTGCTGGTGGTGGTGCTGGTGGTGCTGGTGCTGGTGGTGCTGGTGGTGCTGGTGGTGCTGGTGGTGGTGGTGGTGGTGGTGGTGGTGGTGGTGGTGGTGGTGGTGGTGGTGGTGGTGGCGGTGGTGGCGGTGGCGGTGGCGGTGGTGCCGGCACATTGAGCACGGCGGCGTCGGCCACGCGCAGGGGTGCGCTGCTGCGCGGCGCCGCGGCGGCGGCGGGGGCGGCCGCTTCTTGTGCCTCAACGTCGAGCCAAGGTGGCGGTTCGGGGCTGGCTACAACCATGCCCGGTTGAGCCAATGCCTGGGCGGGATAACGGCTGGCCGGCGGCACCGCGGCGCTGGCGGGCAGCTCAGTCGGCGCCGCGGCAACGGCTGCGGCAACGGGCAAGGCCACAGGTGCCGCGGCGGCCGCAGCCCTGGGTGCAGCCGCGCCATGCCCCGACGGCGCAAACGCCAACAGGCGCAGCAGCACCATGGTCAAGGCACCGTACTCATCGCTCATCAGGCGCAGTTCATCGGCGCCGCGCAGCACGATGCTGTAGAGCAACTGCGTTTGGTCAGCCGGCAGCAGCGCGGCCAGGCGCGTGGCGTCGGCCTGCTCGTCGTCTGTGGCATCAAGCGCGCCGGGCACGGCCTGCTGCACCGCCATGTGTTGCAGCACGCGCGCCATGCCTTCGAGCGTGCCGCGGGCCGAATGGCCGTGTTCGCGCAGGTGCGCCACGCGCGCCAGCAGCGCGGCGCCGTCGCGTGCGGCCAGCGCTTCGATCAGCGCAGCGCAATGGCCGTGCTCCACCGCGCCGAGCATGCTGCGCACGCCGCTTTCGGTGATGTGCCCGCCGCCGTGCGCAATGGCCTGGTCGGTGAGCGACAGGCCGTCGCGCATGCTGCCGCGTGCCGCGCGCGCCAGCAGGCGCAGCGCGGCGTCGTCATGCGCCACGTCTTCGGCATTCAGGATCTTGCTCAACTGCGCGGCCACCGTGGGTGCGGGCATCGGCCGCAGGTTGAACTGCAGGCAGCGGCTCAACACCGTGGGCAGCATCTTTTCGGGGTCGGTGGTGGCCAGCACGAACTTCAGGTACTCGGGCGGCTCTTCGAGCGTCTTGAGCAGCGCGTTGAAGGCGTCTTTCGTGAGCTGGTGGGCTTCGTCGATCATGAAGACCTTGAAGCGGCCCACGCTGGGCTTGTAGGTGGCGCGTTCGATCAGGTCGCGCGCGTCGTCGATGCCGCGGTTGGAGGCCGCGTCGAGTTCGATGTAGTCGAGGTAGCGGTCGGCGTCGATCGCGGTGCACGCCGGGCACACCCCGCACGGCGTGGCGGTGATGCCGCCGCTGCCGTCGGGCCCGGTGCAGTTCAGGCACTTGGCCAGGATGCGCGAGATGGTGGTCTTGCCGATGCCGCGCGTGCCGGTGAACAGGTAGGCATGGTGCAGCCGCTGCTTGACCAGGGCATGGCTCAGGGCCTGGACGACCGGCTCCTGGCCCACCATGTCGGCGAAGTTTTTCGGTCGGTATTTGCGTGCCAGAACAGTGGTGGACATGCGCTGGATTCTATGTGTGCGGCCCTGCGCGGACACCCTCAACACGGCCGCGATAATTCGCCGCACGAGCCCGCCGGGCAGCCGCCTGGACGAACACCGGATAGCGCAGCCTCAAGGTACACCAGTGAACACCACCAGCCGCCCTGCCCCGCCGTCTTTGACCTACAAGGACGCGGGCGTGCGCTACGAACTGATCGACCCGCTGAAAGTGGCCGCCCAGCGCGCCGCGGCGCAGACCGCGGGTAACCTGTTGCAGCACGGTTTTGCAGAAGTCGCGGCCTCACGCGGTGAATCCGCCTATGTGCTGGACATAGGGCCGTTCTACCTGGCCAGCATCGTCGAATGCCTGGGCTCGAAGACCTTGGTGGCCGATGCCATGGCGCAGCTCACCGGGCGCAGCTACTACGACGCGATCGCGCAAGACACCATTGCCATGGCGGTGAACGACCTCATCACCGTGGGCGCCACGCCGTTGGTGGTGCAGGCCTACTGGGCCGCCGGTGGCTCCGAGTGGTTCAACGACGCATCACGCAGCGCGGCGCTGGTGGCGGGCTGGAAGCGCGCCTGCGATGCCTGCGGCGTGGCCTGGGGCGGCGGCGAGACGCCCGCCCTGGCCGGCATCGTTGAAGGCGGGCGGGTCGACTTGGCCGCAGGCTGCACCGGCATCATCTCGCCCAAGACGCGCTTGACGCTGGGCGAGCGCCTGGGCGAAGGCGACGCCATCGTGCTGGTGGGCGCAAGCGGCATCCATGCCAACGGCCTGAGCCTGGCGCGCAAGCTGGCCGAGCGCCTGCCCCGGGGCTACCTCACGCCATTGGCCGACGGCAGCCTGTACGGCGAAGCCCTGCTCGCACCCACGCTGCTGTATGCGCCGCTGACCGAAAGCCTGTACCGCGCCGGCATCACACCGCACTACTGCGCCAACATCACCGGCCACGGCTGGCGCAAGCTGCTGCGCCACCCCAAGGTGCTGAGCTACCACATCGATGTGCTGCCCGCAGTACCCGAGGTGCTGCGCTTCATGCAGCAGGAATGCGGCCTGAGTGACCATGAGGCCTATGGCACGCTGAACATGGGCGCGGGCTTTGCGCTGTTCGTGGCCGCCGCCGATGCCGCAGCCACAGTGCAGGCGGCGCAGGCCTTGGGCCTGCCGGCCTGGCATGCCGGGCAGGTGGGTGGCGGCGCCAAGGCCTTGCATGTGCACCCGCTGGGCCTGCATTACGCGGCCGACGAGCTGCAACTGCGCTGAACGCCGGCGGCAAACGGCCCGCCCATACAATGCGCCCCGACGGGCCTGCCCGCATGCAAGCGCGGCCAACCGGGTCAGGTGGGGAACCAAGCAGCCCTAACCGTTGCGACCAGTGCCGGGGCCAGGCTCGTCACCTTCTTCAGCCCTGACGGCCAACCAGTCCCAGCGCGTCGCGCCAAGCCCCCAAGCGGTCGGCACACGCGCCAACCAGCGGCGGCGGCAGTGCTCACAGCTGCGCCAACGCCGTGACGGCAGCGGTGCCGACACCTCGCTCAGCCTTGGCTGGTGCCAGGTGCAACGCCACCTGCAAGTCGCGCAGACTCAGCTTCAGGCCGCGGCCATGGCGCTGGGCGACACGTGCCAGCGCCGGTGTGATGCGAGCTGGCGGCAGCCCCAGCGCGTCAATGCATTCGTTGGCGCAACTGGCCAGGGCGCGCAGGGTGTCGTCGTCACTTTCCGGCGCACGCACGGGCGAGTTCATAGGCAGGCGGCGGGTCATCAGCAGCACGCCCTCATCCAGCCCCCATTGGCGCGCCACGGCCAGGCCAATGGTTTCAATGTCCACACCCAGCACGGCGAAGGATGCGCCCTCCTCGCTCATGCCGGGTTCTTCGGGTTGGCCGGGGCCCTGCGCGGCGGCGGGCTGCATCAGGCGGTTGATCTGCTGGGCTTCGTCGGCAAAGTGGTAGTGCACGACCAGGCGGCCCAGGTTTTGCAGCACGGTGATCAAGTTCACCACTTCGGCGTCGTAGCCTGCGGGGCGCAATGCCTGCGCCAGTTGCGCCGCATGCTTGACGCGGGCAACCAGTTGCTCCAGCGCTTGCGCGCCGGCTTCCTGCAAGGGCCCAGGCCAGGCGCGCAGGCCGTTGGCGGCGCGGCGCACGCCATCCAGCCCAAGCATGGCAATGGCTCGGCGCATGGTCAGCACCGGGCCGTTGCCGGCCACCTGCGCGCCGCGCACCTGTGCACTGTTCACATGGCGCAGCAGCTCGAAGGTCAGCGCCATGTCTTCCAGCACCACCTGTGCCAATTCGTTGGTGCGCTCGCGTTCCATCAAGGCCAGCCTGGCCGCGCGGCTGGCCGCACCCGGCATGGCCGGGAACACACCCACGTTGCCCATGCGCTCCAGCAGCAAGGCCAGCGGGCCACCGCCGCCGGCAGCTTCTGCGCTGAGCCAGCCGTCCAACGCGCGGCTGAGCGTGCGCGCATTGCGGTAGCGCTGGCGTTCCTGGCGATCGGTGGCGCGGTTGGCAATGGCGCGCAGCGGCTCAGGAATCGGCTGCGCCGTGCCCCACGGCAGGCGCACGATGTCGCGCCCGGCCGGCGGCAAACGGGCGATGACACGGCCCACGTCGGGCTCGTCCAGCACCACCTGCCCCGACAAGGTTTGATGCAGCAGCACCCCCATGGCCAGCACATCGCCCTGGGCAGCGTCGCGCTGGGCGCGCAACGCCGCGGCGTCCAGTGAATGCGCCTGGATCGGGGCCGCCGCTTCAAGGCCGATGACGCGCAGCACACCGGCCGCGGACACCAACATCATGTAGGGTTGGATGTCGCGGTGCGCCAGCCCGGCCTCGTGCGCAAAGGCCAGGCCGCGCAAGGCCTGGTTGACCAGGCCGGCGGCCTCCTGCGCCGGCAAGGCCCGGCCACCCAAGTGGTCGCGCAGGGTCGCTGCGTCGCCCATTTCATAAGCCAGGTAGGGCCAGCGATCATGGTGGCCGACTTCCACCACCGGCGCCAGGTTGGGGTGGTTCAGTCGCGCGGCGCGGCGCACCGCAGCGTCCCACGCCTGCTCGGCGCGTGGGTTGTCTGGTTGCGCGCGCGGCAACACCAAGGCCAGCTCCGCGCCGTCGCGCGTGTCGCTCACCAGCCAGGCCATGGTGCGCGCGCTTTTGCCCAGCAGGCGCTGCAGGGCGAAGCGGCCCACCTGGCGCAAGCGTGGGCTCGGCGCAGCGCTGGGGCGTGGCTCAGGGATGGCGGACATGTGGGCCGATTGGAGCGCGCCAGGCGCCCAAGCGGTGGCAGGAAATCACACCCAAAGCGCTGGCATCTTGGCCGCGCGCGTCACGCCACTTCAACCACCTCGCCTTGCCCGGTGATGAACGCCGCGCGCACCACTTGCCCGGGTTGCAGCTGCTTCACGGCGCGCCGGTAACGCTGCAATTGCGCGCGCAGCTCGGCCTGCTCGTGCGGCCGCGTGGCCAGCTTATTGTCGAGCACCCACCCCTCGCGGCCCTGAGGCCCAGCCAGGGCCACCAGACGGTCGATGCGCAGCGGCTCGCCACCTTCAACCACCGCCACTTCATGCCTGCCCATTCAAGGTGCGCGGCGCTGAAAAAGCGCTGTGCGGCCGGGCTTGCCCAGGATGCGCCGGCCAAAGCCCAGCAGCTGCGCCGCACCGGCGCCCGGCAGACCGAATTGCGCCGCGGCCGCCGCCGCAGCGCGCGCCAGACCGGCCCCCGACCAGCCCGGCGCGCGGGGCTGGCTGGCCCATTCGAGCAAACGGTGCATGGCCTCGCCCAACGCCGCGCTGGGTGCGTGGGGCAATGCGGCGGCGGCGAACGGCGGCGCGGGCCGGGCCGCCGCAGCGGGGTTGATCTGCGGCACCTGCTCGATCCAGGCCAGCGGCAACGGCGCGCCTGCCGCCGCCTGGGCGGCCGGCGGCGCGGGCCAGGTGGGCAGGTGCGCCGCGGCCAGATCCCACCAACTCGGCTGCTCGGCCTTGCTGTGCGCGGGCGTGGCGCTGAACGCGAGTTGCTCGCGCGCCCGCGTTATGGCCACGTACAGGCCGTTGAGTTCTCCCCGCCGGCGCTCGAGCTGTTCGCTGGCGAAGGCCTCCTGCAGCGACGGCGGCACGCGCCCTTCGCTGGCGATGAAGGCCACACGCTGCGGGTGCGCCAGGTGCACCGACCAGGCCACCAGCATGGTGGCGCGCGCCGGGTTGAGGCGCTCGCCGTCGGCGTCCATCACCACCACCAAGCGCGCTTCCAGGCCCTTGGCGCCATGCACGGTGAGCAACTGGATCGCGTTGCTGGCTGGCGCCTCGGGTGCGGGCAGCGGGCGCTGGCGCAAGGCACGCACAAAGCCGTAGGGCGTGGCGTAGCGCGCGCCGTCGAGTTCGAGCGCCGCGGCCAGCAGATCGCGCACGCTGCGCCGCGCCAGCGGCACGCACGCGGCCAGCCGGGCGGGCAAGTCGGTGTCGGCAACGATGCGGTCGAGCAGGTCGTGCGGGGGCAGTTGCGGCAGCGCCAGGCGCCAACGTTCCAGATGATCTTGTGCGCGCGCCAGAGGCTGCGGCAACGACCCCGGCGCCGCGCCTTGCAGCGCGGGCGACCAACTTTGCCGCGCACCTCGGGCTTGTTGCGCCAGCCACAGCAACTGCGCGTCTTCAACACCGAACAGCGGGCTTTTCAAGGCGCGGACGAGCGACAGGTCGTTCTTCGATCTCACCCAGCCCCAGCACGCGCGTGGCAAAGAAGCGGTACGGGCACTCGCGCAGCGCTTCGATGGCGCTGGCACTCAGGCTGGCCGGCAGGGCCAGGCCGGCCAAGGCTTGCTCGGCCCGGCGCCACAGCGCCGCCGCACTGGCCGGCGCGGCCACGGGGGTGCCAAGCTGGGCGCCACGCCGCCGCAGGGCTTCCAGCGCCTCCAGGCCCTGGGCATGGTGCGCCGGGCAGGCGCCGGCCTTGAGCCAGTCGAGCCAGTCGAGCCAGGCGTCGGCCGGCGCCGCGATGGCGGCCGCACGCAGCCAGGCCATCAGCGCGGCGGCGGCGCGCGTGGTGGCCAGTTTCCAGCCGGTTTCGCCGTCCAGCGCATGGCCCTGGCGTTCAAGCAGCGAGCGAATGCGCCGCGCCAGCAGGCGGTCTTGCGTGACCAGGGCCACGCGCTGTGCGCCAGCGTTCAGGGCGGTGATGACCTGCGCCGCGGCAGCCTGCGCCTCACTTTCCAGGTCGTCGCACACCTGCACGCGCGGCGCCGGCAGGGCCACCGTGGCGGCGAACGGGTCTTGCGCCGGCGCATCGGTGTCCAGCACCAGGCAAGGCAGGCCAGGTGTGCCGGCGGCCGGCACGGCGGCCTGCGCCAAGAGCTGCACCACCAGCGCATCTTCGCCGCCGGCTTGCGGGGCCACCCAGGCAGCGGGGCGATGGGCGAACAAGGCATCGAGCGGCTGCTGCGCATTCAGCGCGGCCCACTTGGCAGCTACGCGGGCGAGCTGGCGCTCGAGCGCGCCCGGGCCGGCCGCGCTCTCGAGTTCATCAGGCAACCTCCGTGCTGCGCACTGCGGTCAATTCGCCCTTCGGGCGGCCGGGCGGGCTCATGGCGCACCTGCGCCCAATGGGCGGCGCGTTGCTTCGGCGCATGCGCCTGCGCGCCGTGGCCCAGCTGCCAGGCGCAGTCCACCGTGGCGGCAACCGCCTGCATGAACGCCGGCTCGTCGGCATCTCGCCAGGCCTGCCCCAGGGCTGGTGGCGCAGCAGCGCGGCCGCTGCCAGTTCGCCGCTGCTGCGCTGTGGTGTGCAAGCGCGGTTGCCAGCCGCCCCCGCGAAACTGCGCCGGGCCGGCGCCAGCAGTTAGGCGTAGGGCAGCAGCAGCACCACGTCTTGCATGGCCAGGCCATGTGTGGCCACCCAGCGCGCCACGCCAGCAGCCAACGCCTGCCACAGTGCGGCAGGGGGCAGGTGCAGCGGCAACCAGGTGCGTTCAACAGCAGACATGGCGTTGCGCGGGCCGGGGTTTGCAGCGGGGCCTTGAAGACGCGCAATGCGCCCAGAAATGACCGTTGTGTCAGAATGATTTTGCCCTTGGGACGATTCTGTTTCGGCGGGCAACGGAGAACATTTCAATGAGCAGCAAATTGATCAAGCATGTCAGCGACGCTTCGTTTCAGGCTGATGTCATGCAGGCCGACAAGCCCGTGCTGGTGGATTTCTGGGCCGAATGGTGCGGCCCGTGCAAGAGCATTGCACCCATCCTCGACGAGGCCTCGCAGTCGTATGAAGGCCGCTTGCAGGTGGCCAAGGTCAACGTCGACGACAACCGCGACGTGCCTGCCAAATACGGCATCCGCGGCATTCCCACGCTGATGTTGTTCAAAAATGGGCAGTTGGCCGCCACCAAGGTGGGCGCCGTGTCCAAGGCTCAGTTGACGGCCTTCATCGACGGCAACATTGATGCCGTCAATGAAACGCCCCAGGTGAACCGTCCAAGGTCCGATTGACGAACTTCATCGACGGCAACCTATAATCTTGCCCACACCAGTTGCCCCGCTGGCCGGCCACGAGCCGCTCGGGGCTACTGGTTGAAACGCCACCACGCCTGAATTTCCGCCCGCACGCTGGGCGGCCACCTTGAAGGGTGCAGGCTGGATTCGGCTCACCTCTCCCGACCAAAGACCCAACGGCCCAGCCCGTGGCGCGCAGTGCGCCGCCACCTGGCCCGCCTCAACCGGGATGCGTGAGCCCGAATGACCGGCGCGCCGCCTTTGGCAGGGCCGCGCCTTGAACCCTCTAGGGGTCGCACCCATGCATCTTTCCGAACTGAAGGCCCAGCACGTTTCCGAGCTCATCACCATGGGTGAGGCGCTGGAGATCGAGAACGTCAGCCGCCTGCGCAAGCAGGAGCTGATGTTCGCGATCATGAAAAAGCGCGCCAAGGCGGGAGAGCAGGTCTTCGGCGACGGCGTGCTGGAAGTGCTGCCCGACGGCTTCGGTTTCCTGCGCAGCCTGGACACCAGCTACATGGCCAGCACCGACGACATCTACCTGTCGCCCAGCCAGATCCGCCGCTTCAACCTGCACACCGGCGACATGGTCGAAGGCGAAGTGCGGGTGCCCAAGGACGGCGAGCGCTACTTTGCGCTGGTGAAGGTAGACCGGGTGAACGGCCTGACGCCCGAGGAGAACAAGCACAAGATCATGTTCGAGAACCTGACGCCCTTGTTTCCCAAGGAAGCGTTCAAGCTTGAGCGCGACATCAAGGCCGAAGAGAACATCACTAGCCGCATCATCGACCTCATCGCGCCCATCGGCAAAGGCCAGCGCGCCCTGCTGGTGGCGCAACCCAAGACCGGCAAGACGGTCATGATGCAGCACATCGCACATGCGCTGGTGGCTAACCATCCAGATATCCACCTCATCGTGCTGTTGGTGGATGAGCGCCCGGAAGAAGTAACGGAAATGCTGCGCACCGTGCGCGGTGAAGTCATCAGCTCCACCTTCGACGAGCCTGCCGCGCGCCACGTGCAGGTGGCTGAAATGGTGATTGAACGCGCCAAGCGGCTGGTGGAAATGAAGAAGGACGTGGTCATTCTTCTGGACTCGATCACGCGCCTGGCGCGCGCCTACAACAACGTGCTGCCCTCCAGCGGCAAGGTGCTCTCGGGCGGCGTCGACGCCAACGCACTGCAACGCCCAAAGCGCTTCTTTGGCGCCGCGCGCAATACCGAAGAAGGCGGCACGCTGACGATCATCGGCACCGCGCTCGTGGACACCGGCTCCAAGATGGATGAGGTGATCTACGAAGAGTTCAAAGGCACCGGCAACTGCGAGATTCACCTCGACCGCCGCATGGCCGAGAAACGCGTTTATCCGTCGATCCTGATCAACAAGAGCGGCACGCGGCGCGAAGAGTTGCTGCTCAAGCCCGAGATCCTGCAGAAGAGCTGGATTCTGCGCAAACTGCTGTATCCGATGGACGAGATCGAGGCGATGGAGTTCATCCTGGAAAAGATGAAGGCCACCAAGAACAACCACGACTTCTTCGACATGATGCGGCGCGGTGGCTGAGTTTCAAGACTGAGTTCTAAGACTAAGTTTCAGGACTGAGTTTCAGGACTGAGTTTCAGGACCGAGCTTCAGTACCGCAGCACGCGGGCTACAATTTGCGTTTAGTTTCCTATCACCCGGAAAGTGCGCGGCTGATTTCGATTTCAGCAACAGCGTGGCTCCCACTCACGAGCACAGGACCCACCATGAAAGATGGCATTCACCCCAACTACCGCCAGGTCTGTTTCCAAGACCTGTCCAACGGCTTCACTTTCGTCACGCGCTCTTGCGCGCCGA
>JAYUQE010000338.1:0-9996 GCA_043756905.1 Burkholderiales bacterium
AGAAGCACAAGCCGATGCCGTTGCGCGGAGGGTGCACCAGTGGGTGCAGGTCGAAGGGCTGAAGGCTGAAGATGTCGCTGTGCTGGTGGCAAAACGGCCAAAAGGCTTCCCGTATGAGTTGCTGATGCTGCGTGCTGAAGTGGCCGGTGTCGAGTGGGCTTTCGAGACACATAGGAAGGCCCGGTGCGTCTTGGTGGACACCGTAGCCCGGTTCAAAGGCTTGGAGGCACAGGCAGTTGTCCTTTGGATAGGCGACGAGGTCGTAGATGGGGACCAGTGGGAGACTATGTATGTCGGGGCAACGCGCGCAAAGTCACTGCTTGCAATTGTTGGATCTCACAACGCTCTGAAGGGGCTCCGTGAGTGGAGGTCCTAGCTTTGTGACGGACGCTCAAGCGAGCACCGACGGCTTGCCGAACCACCAACTCATGGCCGAGCCCGCAGCGCTTCTCCTGGCACAGCGCATTGCGCCGTTGCTGGAAGGCCTGGCGTTGGCGATTGGGGGCAGCGTGCTGCTGCACCATTTGGGCATCGAGCCCGCGCCGAATGACCTGGACATCGTTGTCACCGAGGCGCACTTCGCCGACACCCTCACCCGCTTGCAGCGCGTGGCCGGCGCCGGCCACCGCCCCGCGGGCGAAGGCCTGGCCTCAACGCATTTCCAGCGCTTCGACGCTGGCCCCGGTGCCGCCTTGGATGTGATGGCCGGCATCGCGGCGCGCACCGCCACGAGCCTGGTGCGCTGGCACTTCGACGCCAACAGGGTGCGCCACGAAAACGGCCTGCCATGGATGTTGGCCGAAGACGGGTGGGTGCTGTACCGCCTGTTCAATCGCCCGGCGCGGGTCGCGCAAATGGCGTCATAGCAAATGGCGTCATACCTTGCTTCGACTCATTTCCAACGTTAACACTCAAAGGCCACCATGCCAGCACTCAAGCCTGCCACCCGTGAACAACTCCTGCGCGTGAGCACCGCCACCCTGTGCACCGCGCTGTTCAAGCGCGGCCTGCGCAGCCAGTTCATCCAGAACGTGCACCCGCTCAACGCCGGCCTGCCCAACATGGTGGGGCCGGCCTACACGCTGCGCTATATGCCGGCGCGCGAAGACCTGAACACCATCAACGTCTTTCAGGATCGTGCCCACCCGCAGCGCAAGGCGGTGGAGGAATGCCCGCCTGGCGCCGTGCTGGTGATCGACAGCCGCCAGGACGCGCGCGCCGCGTCGGCCGGCGGCATCCTGGTCAGCCGGCTGATGAAGCGTGGTGTGGCCGGCGTGGTCACCGACGGCGGTTTTCGCGATTCGCCCGAGATTGCCAAACTGCCTTTCCCGGCCTATCACCAGCGGCCCAGCTCGCCCACCAACCTCACGCTGCACCAGGCCATCGCCATCAATGAACCCATCGGCTGCGGCGACGCGCCGGTGTTCCCGGGCGACGTGATCGTCGGCGACGCCGAAGGGGTGGTGGTGATCCCGGCCCACCTGGCCGACGAGGTGGCCGCCGAGGCCGTGGAGATGACGGTGTTCGAAGATTTCGTGCAAGAGAAAGTGCTTGAGGGCCGCAGCATCCTGGGCCTGTACCCGCCCACGGAAGAGCAAAGCCGGCTGGACTTTGCAGCCTGGCGCAAAGCCCAAGGGCGTTGACTCAAGGTTCAGCGTTCAAGCAGCCGCCGCGCCCTGCACAAAATGGCGCGGCAACACAACCCAAGGAGCATGCAATGGCAATCTATGTCGATGGTTTCGTCGTCCCCGTTCCCGTGGCCAAGCTGGCTGACTACAAGCGCATGGCGCGCAAGGCGGGCAAGGTCTGGATCGAGCATGGTGCGCTGTCGTTCAACGAGAACGTGGCCGACGATGTCAAGCCCGGCAAGTGGACCTCTTTTCCGCAGGCAGTGAAGCTGAAGGAAGGCGAGGTCGTGATGTTCTCGTGGATCACCTACAAGTCGCGCCGCGACCGCGACCGCATCAACAAGGCGGTGATGAGCGACAAGCGCCTGGCTGAAATGATGGACCCGAAGGCCATGCCGTTCGACGGCAAGCGCATGTTCTGGGGCGGCTTCAAGTCGATGGTGTCGTATTGAATGGCCCAACGCAGGCCCGCCGTGCAGGGGCCTGCGCGTCAGTGCTCGTACTGCTTGGGCAGGAGGATACGAAACGTCGTGCCGGCGCCGACTTTGGAATCGACTTCGATCGTTGCATCCAGCAATCCGCACAGGCGTTTGACGATCGACAAACCGATGCCCTCGCCTTCCTGGTGATGGGCCGCGCCAGAGTCTTGCGGTGTTGATGCTACGGCGGCTTGCGCGGGGCTCACGTGCGCGATGTCGCCCGAGCGCTCGCCCGCAGCGACGTCCTTCGCCTGCTCACTGGCGACCTCCAGCGCGCCCGCCAACGGTGCGCTCTGTGCCGATTGCAGACCCGGCCCGGTGTCGCTGACCTGAATGAACCAGCGCGCGGCGTCGTTCTCGACACGCTCGCCCCAGCTCACGGCGACACTGCCCTGGTGCGTGTACTTGATAGCGTTGAGCACGAGGTTCTGCACGATGCGCCTGATCTTCACGGCGTCGCCTTCAACCTGCAGCACGGCCGGCCCATCGAGTGCCAGGTGCAAGCGCCGGTCGTCTGCCATCGTCTGCAAACCTTCGGCCACTTCCCGCAGGTGGGGGGACACGTCGATCGCCGCCAGCGCGCGCTGCTCTTGCCCGCCTTGCAAGCGCGCCAGGCTGGTGACGTCTTCAAGCAGCGTGTGCAGTGCTCGCACGTTTCGACCCAGCGAGCCCAGAAACCTTTCTCGCGCGTCAAGCGTCGCCTTGCTGGAAGTCAGCCCAGCGGCGGCCATGGCGACCACACCCAGGTTGCCGCGCAGGTCGTGCGCGGCCTGCTGCCACAACGCCGCACGTTGCGTTTCCAGTTCGCGCAATGCCTCCAACGCGCGTTCCAGGTCAGCAACGTGGCTGGCCGCCTCGAGTTGCTGCAAGTCGAAGAACTGCGACGTGCTCGACCCGATGGTCACGCTGTACAGCTCGGCCCAGATGGCGCGGGCGTCGGCCATGACGCCCGGTTCAAAGTGCGAATGCAGGCCGGCGCACCGATCCAGCTCGGCCACGACGCATTCGTTCAAGCGCCCGAGTTCGCGCGACACCTCGCTCAGGTCAAAGCCTTGCTGCCAGCGATGCAGGCCGTGCGCCGCGGCATCACCCTTTTGCTCGTCCACCGCGGCAGCGCGCATCTGAGAACTGCGCGCGGCCAAGCGCCGCTCGAAGTCTTGCAAAAGCGCCGGCAGATGATCGTGGAGCTGGGCTCTGGGCAGCGAGTTCCCGGTGGTGAGCTTGGGGTCGGCCGTCACCTTGCGGCGCCAGGCATCCATGATGTCGTCGCGTCGGGCGGCGATGACCTCCGCCAGCGCGACGAGTTGATCGTGGTGGTTGGGCATGGCATCGGTTCCGAGGGCTGGCGAACATCGCTTTGCCAAGTATGCCCCTGCGCCTGGCCGCATCCACGCCACGCGAACGGGCGGCGCAGCGCGTCGATGGCGCGGTGGTCTGAACCGGCCAGGATCACCGCGCGCTGGCCTCAACCGTCCAGCAGATCGCCCCTGTAGAAGCACCACGCCGTGCCGTCGTGCAAGTAGAAGTGTCCGTCGGCGCAGAAGTCCTTGCCCGGAAAGAACTCGCGATATGCCTTGGGCACCAGGCGTTCGAGTTGGGCGTCGCTCAGCGCTTCAAACTCGTCGGGCGTGATGGGCATGCCCACGCGCAGGCGGCGCTCGATCATGAGCCCACACCCGACTCATCGCCACACACCTGCGCGACGAATTCGCGCAGCACCCGCTCGGCCCGCTCGGGCGCATCGGCCACCACGCCGTGCCCGCAGTGGGCGAATTCTTCATAGCGAACCGCGCAGCCTGTCAAGGCCGCAGCGATATCGCGTTGGCCTTGAATCGGTGTCATCGGGTCATCCAGGCCGCCCATCACCAGCGTGGGGCAGGTGATGCGGTGCAGTTCGGGCAGGAAGTTGAAGCGCCGGCTTTCGCCATCAAAGCGCATGAACCAATGCGTCACCTCGGGGCGGCTTTGCGCGCGCGCCCAGGCATCCGGGTCGGGCACACGGCGCGTGTACTGCGGCAGGGCAATTTCGAGCCAGCGTGCCAGCGTTGCACGATCGGTTTGCCGCTCGATGAAGCGCCGCCGCGCCAGGGCGCCCACTTCGGCGCCGCCCAGGCGTTCGAACAGGGCCACCTTGGCCGGCAAGTCACCGGGGCCCGATGCTTCCGTGCTCACCAACACCAGCGCACCCGCATGGCCAGGGTGGCGCGTGGCATAAGCCATGGCCACCATGCCGCCGAACGAAGCGCCGTAGACGATGGGCCGGGTAATTTCCAGCGCCGCACAGAAGGCCACCACGTCGTCGGCCCACTGCGCCAGGTTCCAGGTGTTGCTCGACGCAGCATCACTGCGGCCGTTGCCACGGTGGTCGAGGTAGACGACTTGGGCGATGTCTGCAAAGCGCGAGAAGTAAGGCTTGTACCCCGAGTGGTCGGCCCCCGGCCCGCCGTGCAACAGCAGCAGGGTGGGCTTGGCCTGCATCTGCGCACCATGCGGCACCAGGCCGGCGCCTTCCACATCAAAGTACAGGTGAACGCCGTTGACCAGGATGCGCATGGAGCCGGTTCAATAGATGAGGTGACTCTTGGCATCGTAATGCGCAACTCACTCGCCCCTGGCCGCCCGCGAGCGCGCCATGATCAAGCCGGCCGGGTTTGTGCGGCAACAAGTCGAGGCACCGTCCTACACGCCCTGTGCGGTACGCTGCCTGATGCCTGCAACACCAGCGCCTGCAACACCAGCGCCTGCGACACCAGCAGACTCCAACCACGCTGAAGCCGCGACAGCCACACCGCTGCCGCCGGCGCCCGAACCCGGTGCGCTGCCTGACCCGCAACGCCTGCTCCTGCACATGCCGGTCGACGTGCGCAGCGTCTCACTGGCCGTGCTGGCCGTGCTGGCCACCTTGTTTGCCTTGCGCTGGGCCAGCGCCGTCATCGTGCCGCTGTTGCTGGGCCTGACCTTCAGCTACGCGCTCGCGCCAATCGTCGACCGGCTCGAACGGCTGCGCTTGCCGCGCGCCATGGGTGCGGCACTGTTGATGCTCAGCATCGGCGGCGGCCTGGGCTGGACGGGCTATGCGCTGAGCGACGACGCCAACAAGCTGATCGAGTCCGTGCCCGAGGTGGCGCAGAAGATCGGCCAGGCGGTGCGCGAGCGCCGCAGCCAATCTGAAAGCACCATCGACAAGGTGCAAAAGGCGGCGGTGCAACTTGAACAGGCGGCGCAGGAAAGCAGCCAGTCGGCGCCCGCCCCGACGCGCGGCGTGACCCGCGTGCGCATCGAGCGGCCGCAGTTCGACATCAAGGACTACCTGTGGACGGGCACAGTGGGCCTGGCGACCACCATCGGCCAGGCCATCGTGGTGGCCTTCATCACCTTTTTCCTGCTCGCCTCGGGCAACACCTTCCGGCGCAAGGTGGTGAAGATCGCCGGGCCCAACTTCGCCACGAAACGCCTGACGGTGCAGGCACTGGACGAAATCACCGCCCAGATCCAGCGCTACTTGCTGGTGCAGGTGTTCACCAGCGCGGTGGTGGGCGTGGTGATCTGGCTTTCATTCCTGGCCATCGGCGTGGAGCATGCCGCCGTGTGGGGCGTGGTGGCATTCGTGCTCGACTTCATTCCTTACATCGGCGCGATGATCCTGGGCACAACGTCGTCTTTGGTGGCGTTTGTGCAGTTCGGCAGCATCGACATGGCCTTGCTGGTGGGAGGCGTGACCGTCTTGGTTCACACCTTGTCAGGCAATCTGATGGTGCCGTGGCTGACCAGCCGCGCCAGCCGCATGAACCCGGTGGTGGTGTTCGTGGGCGTGCTGGTCTTCGGTTGGCTATGGGGGGTCTGGGGTTTGATGCTGGCGGTGCCGATTCTCACCAGCATCAAGGCCGTGTGCGACCGCGTTGACGATCTCAAGCCTATTGGCGAACTGCTCGGCAGTTGAAGGGCGGGCAGCCGGGGGTTCCCGCGCTGCCCGCCCTCAGTGCTAACTTAACTAACCCACGCGCCGGCCGCTGATCAACTGGAACAGCACCATCACCACGGCCACGACGAGCAGGACGTGGAGCAGGCCGCCTGCGGTGAACGACGTCACCAGGCCCAGCAGCCACAGAACGAGAAGCACTACCGCAATGGTGTAAAGCATATTGAGTCTCCAATCGACACGTTGGCAAGTTGCGAACTGCACCGCCTTGTGCCTGACCACAGCTTGAGCCACGCACGCGCACGCGGCAATCAGCCGAGCCGCTGCAAACCTGTAGGCGCTTTCCCACTGAAGGCCCCATGCCAATGGGGCTGGCGACTGCGCTGCGGCCGCAGTGCCCGCTCAGTGGGTGGCGCGCTACGCGGCGCCGGCCCTAAAAGCACGGCTTGAACGCGATGCGGCTGCGAGCGTTCACTGCGCCTCGATGCCCGCTTTCTTCACCAGCCTGGCGTACTTCACCAACTCATCCTTGAAGAATTTCTGCGCCACTTCGGGCGTGCTGATGTTGATCACGTTGCCCTGCTTGGCCATGGCTTCCATCACCACGGCATCGGCAAAGGCCGCCACCACGGCCGCGTTGACGCGCCTCACATCCGCCGCGGCCATGCCCTTGGGGCCGAGCACGGCAAACCAGGCTTCCACCACGTAGCCCGGCACGCCTTGCTCGACGAACGTGGCAATGTCAGGCGCTGCGGCCACGCGCTGGCTGGTGCCCACGCCGATGGCGCGCAGCGCGCCGCTCTTCAGGTGTTGCTGCACGCTGGGCAGCGCCGCGGTGGCGAACTCAACCTGGCCACCGATCAGGTCGGTGAGCATCGGGCCCACGCCTTTGTAAGGGATGTGGCGCGCCTTGGCGCCCACCTCATCCACATACATCTCGGCGGCCAGGTGCAGGATGGTGCCGTTGCCGCCCGAGGCGTAGGTGACGTCGCCATTCTTGGCCTTCAAGTAAGCCGCGAATTCCTTTGAGTTCTGCGCCGGCACCTTGGGGTTCACCACCAGCACGATCGGCGTGTAGCCGCAAATGGCAATCGGCGTCACATCGGTGTTCAGGTCGAACGGCAGCGTTTTGTAGACGCTGGGAAAGATGACCACGTTGTTCGACACCACGCTGAGCGTGTGGCCGTCGGGCGCGGCACGGGTGAGCGCCTGCACGCCCACGATGCCGCCGGCGCCGGGCTGGTTTTCCACCACCACGGCCATGCCCAGCGCCTTGGCCAAGGCCGCCTGCGCGCTGCGGGTGATGGTGTCCACGCCCGAGCTCACGGCATTGGGCAGGATGAATTTCACGGTCTTGTCGCTGGCCTGCGCAAAGGCACGGCCGGCCGTGGTGGCCAGCGCCATGGACGTTCCAAAGGCCAGCACGGCCTGGCGTCGGGTGAAGCGATGTGTCATGGGGTTCTCCGAGCGATGTCAGGCCACCACGGCCTGGGTCTTGAGTTGTTGAATCTGTTGCACGCTGTAGCCCAACCCTTGCAGCAACACATCAGTGTGTTCGCCCATGGCCGGCGGGTTCAGGCGCACGCCCAGGCGCTGGCCGGCCAGGGTGATGGGGAACAGCGTGGTCTTCACCGTCTGGCCGGCGCGGGGGCCGTCGGGCACCACCACATCGGCCAGGCCGCCGGTGGCCACCAGGTGCTCGTCGTCATATAAATCTTCAGGGCGGCGAATCGGGGCGAAGGGCAAGCCGGCGGCTTCAAAGCGGCGCGCCAGTTCGGCCGCGCTGTGGGGCAGCAAGCGTTCGCGCAGCGTGGCCAGCAAGTCCGGGCGGCGTTGCACGCGCTGGTTGTTCGTGGCCAGGCTGGCATCGGCGGCCAGGTCGGCAAAGCCCATCAAGGCACAGAAGGTCTGCCATTGCGCATCGCTCACCGCGGCCAGAAAAATCTGCTCGCCGTCTTTCACCGTGAACACGTCGTACACCGCCCAGGGGTTGTCGCGCGCGGGCATGGGCGCGGGGTGCTTGCCCGTCATGGCGAACTGCAACATGTGCTGGCCCATGAGGAAGACGTTGTTCTCGTACAAGGCCGATTGCACTTCCATCCCTCGGCCGGTGATGCCGCGCTGGATCAGCGCCCCCAGCGTGCCGATGGCGCCGAACATGCCGCCCATGATGTCGTTCACGCTGCTGCCGGCGCGCAGCGGGTCGCCGGGGCGGCCGGTCATGTAGGCCAGGCCGCCCATCATCTGCACCACTTCATCGAGTGCGGTGCGATGGTCGTAAGGGCCCGGCAAGAAGCCTTTGTGCGAGACGACGATGAGGCGCGGGTTGAGCTTGGCGAGTGCTGCTGCGCCCAGGCCCAGCTTGTCCATGGTGCCGCTCTTGAAGTTCTCGCTGAAGACGTCGGCGCCGGCCACCAGCTTCAAGACGATCTCGCGGCCGCGCGGGTCTTTGACGTCGACCGCGATGCTCTTTTTGTTGCGGTTGAACATGGCGAAGAAGCCGGCGCCTGAGCCGAGCAACTTGCGTGTGTTGTCGCCCGCGATGGGCTCGACCTTGATGACCTCGGCGCCCAGGTCGGCAAGGATCATCCCGCAGGTCGGGCCCATCACCATGTGGGTGAATTCGACGACACGAAGGCCCGAAAGCGGCTGGGGTGCGGAGGCAGGATGCGGCAGGCTCTCCAGCGGTGCGGGCGTGTCGGCGCCCTTCATGCGGCCGCCTTCGACTTTGGCAAGCCGGCTCGCGCGCTGCTGCCGTGCAAGGCCTGCCGGTCCGGCCATCCGGCGACGCGGTCGCGCAGCAAGGTCGGCCCATCGACGTCGAGGCACGTCGGCGGGTCCAGGCCGGTGAGCTCGATGCCGGGTGCGGTTTGCATGGCTGCAACTTTAACCATCCCGCCGTCGACGCCTTGGCAGAGCGGTCCTCGCCTGCGCTGGCCGCCGCTTGCGTGCTGCTCGGACTGGGTCGGCGTGTCCGTTACGGCCGGAGCCGTGAGCGAACCGCTCAGTCGCTGCCTTCTGCAACGACGACGCTCTGACGCTGGGTGGCCAGTTGGAGCCAGAGCTGGACCTGTTCGCGCGTGGCCGACCACTGGCTGCGGTACAGGCCCGGGCCGTGGCGCAGCATGAGCAGCGCAATGCGTGCCGACTCTTGGTGGCCGCTGTCCGCCAACGTCGCCAGCTTGCCGAAGGCCGACGTATAGCGGTCGTCGTGGTAGAGGCGCATCGCAGCGATGAAGTCGTCGTCGGTTGCCGCAGCAAACGCGGGCACGGCAAGGCCCCCGACCACCGCGGCAACCCGCAACGATCGGTTGAGGGTCCGAAGGCCGTCAAACATCGGCGCCTCCTTGGTGCAGGATGGGCTGGCGGGGTTGACGGTCATGGCGCCATCCGTCCAGCGCCCGACGGGTCGAGCGATTCATGGTCCGCACCCGCGGTGTCGGCGATGGCGGGTTCGGGCCAAAGCGAATGGCCGCGTGGCAGCGCTGGCGGCGGACTCGCTTTGTCGGGCGTCGCCGTCCACTGCGGAGAGACGTCGGCCATCACGGTCGGTACGTCCGGCGTGGTCGAGCTCAAGGAGAAGTACGCGAACAGCAGCGCTGCGGTCATGACAGGGATCGTCAGCACGTGCGACGCGATACCGCCGACCGCAGCGCGGCGGCGCCATTTCTTTTCGGGGTGCATGGTGTTCTTCCGTGTTGAGTGACACAAGCGGCGCCGAGATTTCGGTGCCTGCTTGCTCATACGCAAGTGCCGCCGCGATCCGGCCACGGCGGCCGACGGTTCTAGGGGGCTGCTGCGCGCACGCTGCGCCGGGCGGTGGCCTCTTGTGCAAGCGCGGCTTCTGCCCGCGCGCGCCACAGGCTGTCGGGCGCATCGTGCTCGACCCGCAGCGCGACGGCACGCTCGAGGCTGGCGCGCGCTGCAACAGCATCGCCGGCCAAGGACTGCGCCCGGCCGAGTTGTTGCC